>JAQVMI010000260.1 GCA_028703735.1 Candidatus Cloacimonadota bacterium
CATCTTCGTAAGAACAGATAAGATGCTCGGAAGATATTGGAGTAACGGTTAATTGCTCACCCGGCAAGAGGTTATCTATAAAAGCCGGAATATAGAACATCACAGAATTGCCAGATGCACTTTCGGCTGTAGTAGGCAGGAAGCAAGTAATTGCAGGTCTGGTTTGCATGTCTCTAACATATGAATCAATGCCTCCGATGAAAGGTGATGCTGCGTTTACCACCCAGAAATATGTGGTCTCCGGAGCGAAAGCATCTATCATTTGGAAAGTGGTATCCGAAACAACAGGGCTTACGTAAAGGATATTGGTCATCTCTTCATCTGTTGCTATTGCAACTGTATATTGGGCATCGGCTAATAAATAAGGCCAGGTAAATTGTGGAATAAGAGGGGTTATTGCTTGAAACGGTGGCTGGTAGCTGTTAAAAGCTACGCGCCAATCAAAAGCTATGGTAGAGAGTGCATAGGTTGCATTCATTGGAACACCATCAATCACACATGTCCAGTCACCGTTTGAGTCAGGTAAAACCCCCATGCCAGTATCCTGATTGTGCAGAACCCAAGTGTTTCCACTATCGTAACTTATAAAAAGATTGAGATATTCATACATGATGTTATCGGGGCGATTAAAGGCAAACTTCAACTCTGTAGTATATCCTTCCGGATAAGGGCTGCTGGAGGACATTTTCCAATATTCCAGGGTGCTACCGGGAAGGTGGTTGGGACCCCCATACACATGCTGCATGGTAGTAATCATACCTTCGGGAATGTTTTCGGAAGGATACATATACACTTTATGGAATGGCATCATATACTCATCTGCAGAACGAGAATTGGTAACAGAACCATAAACAACCAGATTTCCGCTATACCAACCATCAATTTCGGTGAAAACAAGCGAAGACAGTGCCGGAATGGTTACTGTGCAGCCGGTATTTATGGTAAGCTCCGGGATTGTATTTGTCCCCTCCAACGAGAATTCTGCTCCATCGGTAACAGAAATATCGGCAGAGATCACCCCAAAATCCAGAGTGCGGGGATCGTTACCAGATAAATGCACCTCTCCAACCCAAGCATCAGGATCGCTATTGTAATTATATACCGAGCCTTCCACAACTGCCACAATTTCCCTACCAGCCGCAGGCACTATCGTGCCCTGAACCTCGTTGTAAAAGGTTCCCTGAGTAGTGAATGTAACAGATTGATAGTGCTCATCTCCGTGTATTTCACCATAATTATGACAGGCTCCCGCAAACACGTTTTCGTCTCCCCACAAAGTAATGAAGTTCATAAAGCTAACATCGGTGAAGGTAGAGCCATCAGACCTAACACTGCTTAGATTCCCGTTTATAACCGATATATAATTGACTGCCCCACTTGTAAGAGTGTAGCCATTGAGGTTAAGTGTGCCACTACCACCAAAACCTACAAATCTACCGTCAAAACTATTTTGCAGGTGAATGTTGTTCCCCATACATCGTAAAGATCCTTTAACAAATCCTTCAACATACAAATTGCAATTGTCAACTCTGATGCGTAAATCGGTACAATCCAGCAACGGGTCGTTAAAATCCACTTCTCCGGTATCCTCAATACGGATGCTGCTGCCATAACAATCTAATGATAGTTGACCGTCCTGCTCGCCGGGAAGAAATCTTCCGGTGTCTTGCACAATAAGGTCTTCGATAGTTATAACAGAATTAATGTGATCCATCCCATACAGGTAACCGCTGACAGTTAGCTGATCGTAAAATTCACAATTCCGGCTCAAAAGATGGTTCTCACCTGTTACAATTACTTCGTTATTGAATTCGCAATTCGTAAGGGTTACGTTATGGAGAGTGGTAGTATAGGGTGTTGCCGTGGTCGTAAAGCCTACCAGGTTGCCATTAGCCAGGGTGTACCCCCCTGTAGCACTAAAAAAGTGGTCACTATCACCCGTGATGGTTTTCCCATTAAGATTGAGCACAGTGCCCCCATAAACAGTGAAACGAATATCGGGGCAGTTATTATTAATGTCAACATGGAATACCGAATCTGAGGCATCCCAAACCAGGTAATGCACACTGGAGCCAATAAAATTCAGCGTTCCTGGTCCTAATGTCCCATAATTCATTAAGTCTCCATCGAGGTTAATGATGAGATTACTCTCTGTTCCGGGAACAAATGAATGACTTTCATAAAGAGTAATAGGTCCAGTTATATTAACAGTAATATCAGTGTAGTCGGCAGTAACAACACTCGCAGAATTAAGTCCGCTATTGAAGCTGACATTGCTATCCATGATTCTGCAATCGCTTAGCCAAGCTTGATTTACGAACGTTACTGACGATATATCACAATTATAGAGGATTGCATAGCTAATGGGGTTGGCGGAAATGGTTCCACCGCTGACGTTTGCATAATGAATATGGTATTCATCCAAATCAAGCGTTCCAACCACGAAATTGTGGTTGTCGGCAAGATATATATGGGAAGCAAGCCTGATAGCCGAATTATTATTTGATAAGTGCCCGGATATTTGATCTGCACTATATAAATATTGTGGATTACTAAGCGTGCGGGCACCATTAAAAAATGTCTCATCCACTTCGTAAAATGATCCTGCCTCCAAATGTAGATCCCCTCCTACATAAACAGCAAGAGTGCCCCAATCACCGTAACTAATCCACCCCCCTGTATTAACAACAATGTCCCCCGAAACATGTAGAACACTGCTCATTTCAATATTTCCAAATATGGAACCCTCATAATTAACTGTTAGGTTTTCAAAATAGTTGTCATTATCCAGAATGGCATTTAATCCTATCATAGTAGCCGTGTTGGAAACAACGCAACCGGTAAAATGGCAATTAGTATAGGATGTGTTGCACCCATAAGGTTCATTGCCTATCTGACAGGAAGTAAAGGACACGTTGCCGAAATCTAAGGGTAGGTTGCTGGTCAGCCGGGTGCTATTGAAAGTGCTGCGTTGCCCCGCGTATCCATAATCTGCATTTCCGACTATAAAGTAATACATATCGTAGGAGGAAGCATAAAAATCGGTTAGAATAACACTTCCGCTTTGTTTTTCCAGAATGCAGCGATTTCCTTCTGTATTGCCAATAAAGGTGGAAGTAGTAGGCATATAATAGCCACGTTGCCGCACAGTAATATTATAACCAACCTGAATATTTAGGGTTCCATTCCCTTTGGTGATAGCACAATTCCCACCTAAGGCATCGGTCTGAATATCGATGCTACCTCCCACATAGAGGGTTGCACTGCCATAATCCACACAGGACAGCACGGCAGGTCCGAAATTTCCTTCCGCAAGGGTTAGCATGCCGCAAGCATGGTACGAATCCACCCACACTGTGTGTCCCGAACTAATATACACATCATCAGCAGCACCGGGGATCTGACCAGAGATACCCCAAGTGGCGGGGTTATCCCAATAACCAGATTGAGCTGAGATAAAAGTAACGCCATACAACATAGAGATGGCAGTAAACACAACAAACAACAAGGTAAATAAAGCTCTTTTCATACCTAAAGTCTCCTCAACAGTTACATTATGTTCAAAATTTAATTACTCTGTGATGCATGTCAAGTAGAATCTCGCAGATTGTTCTCTCCATAATCAGCCTTCTATGCCATAATCCTGAAACATAAAGCCCCCACACACTGCTACATACACCTGCTGTAATATCTGTTGCTATCTTTCTACCTCGTAGTTTTATACGTACAAAGCATGGTGAAACCATTTGCAGATTTGGCTGCTACTTCATGCCACCTTGTTGACGAATTTCTACACAGCTATACCTATGGTTAGTTTTCAGCAGAGGAATGTGCTTGACAAAGATACAGTAACAATAGTGAATGCGCTACAAAGTTTTCTGCAACCATAATGTGATTGAAATTTAAAACAATGCTACTTTGTAGTTTTTTGATAAGCTACTTATTGGCAAATAAT
>JAQVMI010000261.1 GCA_028703735.1 Candidatus Cloacimonadota bacterium
ATTAGTATCCCCCATCGTAAAAGTACCACCAGGGACAAGTATCATTCCATCTATTGTCTTCTTGCTACAGCTCGCTGCAAAAAATACAATATACATCATCACAATAACAGCCAATATGATTTTTTTGTTTTTCATATTTCTTCCTTTTGAGAAATTCTTTAAATTTTAGTTAAACACTCAAAGTAGAGCGTATTCATGCTTTGACTTGAGAACAAACAACTTGGGATATCCATCGTCCAGCCACCTTCTCTCCCCTGCTGCGCTACGTTGATCTTCGGTGATTCTGATTGACTGACTACCCATTCATCACACATGACATTGTCTTTGCCCTTAATCATAGTTATTGGTCCTATCTGGTTTTGACGTTTTCGGTGTTGCTCACATTTCTGCTTCTCTCAGAGAATTGAGTACAAGTCACTATATCTCTTTTGCCTCAACTGATATCTAATCTCGTACATTTTCTTAAGGTAAAAAGGTAAGAATCCCAAAATCTACAAGACTGCCCTGCAGAGACGGAAGCCGACGCCGTAGTCGCTGCCGTACGGGCTGTTGCCGCTCCGATACGCAACCCGGCAGCTGCTGGCACTAAAGTACCAGAGACCGCCACGCTTCACACGGTAAGACCCGCTCGCAGGACCTGTCGGATTGTTGCCGGGACTACTGCTGTAATAGCTGCTGCCATACCAATCCCAACACCATTCCCCGACGTTACCGCTCATATCGTATAGACCAAGACCATTAGGAACTTTCAAACCGACAGGTTTTGATCCAGAGGGATATCCTCCGCTGTTGTTATTATCCCAATACCAAGCCACGGCATTGATGTCATCAGAGCCGCTATAGAGATAATCAGGGTTTGATGTTGCTCCCCTGGCGGCATATTCCCACTCTGCTTCGGTGGGCAAGCGATAGCCATTCGCGCTCCAGTTGCAGATTGCTGCATTCCACATAGAGTTGCTCGAAGTCGGCACTGCTCCCCAATACTCTGGATTCGTAGTATAATTAATTGTGTATGCAGGCGTTAGACCTTCCGCCATGCTGCGCAGATTGCAATACTTCAATATGGCATACCAAGAGACATTATAAACCGGGTAGTTAGCTCCCACACCATAGCCTGATGCAGGGTTACTGCCCATCACCGTTTGCCACTCACTCTGTGTAACTTCATACTTACCCAAATAGAAAGAGTTTAGGGTAACGCTGTGCGTAGGGAGCTCGTTGCTATTTCCCCCACCCCTGGTATCGCCCATAGTAAAAGTCCCGCCTGGGACAAAAACGAAATTAACCGGGGGACTCGGGCTCTCACCTTCGTATGCTACAACTATAAAGCGAACATCCTCATACACTACTTGGGGGTGTTCAGCAAGCACATCCCATACAATGTGCTTGCCATTGCCGGGGCTGATATCTGCTCCAATATCTCCGGTAACCAAAGTGGTGGGCAAAACCCAAGTAAGCCCGTAGTCGTTGAAAGCCTGCAAGCTGATCCTGACCGGCGTACTGTGTAATAAATTATAATAGATATCCACCTTTTTTGAGGCATCACTTCTTTGTGAAGCCATAACCGAGCTAACTTGCGGGCTTGCCATCAGAACTGTAATTGCGGCGAGCAAGATCAGTACTAACACTATCTGTTTCATTGTAACTCCTTTAATATCCCACTGCCACTACCAGGTAGAAGCAGCGGTCAAAATCGCTTATTGTGCTATCAGTATAGGTCAGAGAGGAGGTCTGACCGATTAAAGTCATCTCATCCATGTTGAAATTAGGAGCAAGGCCCCGGTATATTTTGTAAGAGGAAGCTCCAAACGAGGGTTGCCAGGTGAGTGTGACAGACTGATCTTGTTTCAGGATTTCCAGCTCTTTTATCACTTGAAGATTGGGCTGGGAACTCAGCTCATTTGAGTATTCACTTTCCAGACCTGAAATTGCAATCACTTTTACTGCAACATGATAAGCATCATCATTATTCAAACCGGTGAGAATAAATGAATCTGTTACTCCCACATCAACCGGAGAATCATAACCACTGGCGTTTGAGGTGCCTGTATAGGGTTCTCCACTGCTGTTGACATTGTAGTAAATCCTGTAGCCGGCAATGTTGGGATCATCCACTGTCTGCCAACTAAGGCGCAATGCGCGGTGTTCAGGCTCTACGCTGAGCAAGACAGGAGTATCGGGTGCTGCAATGCCATAAAGAGGTATCTCAACCTGACCCTGGGCATAGCCCGAAACGGAATTGACACTTACTAAAATTGGCCTTGCCAACAGATCTGCCTGCACTTCAAATTCCAGGATGCCACCGTTCACCGCTATCTGCAAGCCGGGCAAGCTCGGGGCGGCATCAGAACTGACAATACTACCCCTTGAGGCTACAATAGTGAACAGTGCTCCATCAGCTATTGGCGTGCCATCATTATTAACCAGATTGATGGCGGTAAGAGTCGCCGTAGAGATGCCATCTGCCGCAAGGCTATCCGGCTGGATCATCAGATTCAGAGAGCCCTGCGGCATCCGGGGGGCAAGCGTATAGGTTCTGAATTCCGTAATTAAGACATCTACTCTATTTGAATCAGCATCCACAATTGAGGGCAGAAAATGCCAGTTACCATCTATATCTTCCCAATAAACCGCCAGGGACGACTCATCCAATCCCGCTATCTCATCGTCGGTATAACTAATTGAGATTTTGGCAGAGTCCGCAAATACAGCACCTTCGGGGGTAAGCCCATAAAATCCGCCTATGCCGTATTTCATGCCTGCCAAATCCTCGCGGTATGCGCGCAGTTGACGGTTAAACTGAGTCAATTCCTGCCTCGCACTGGGGCTCAGATTCTCGTTTTCAGGCTCATCCTGCCATGTCCAATACTCGCTGTATGCCTCAGTGAGCGTATCCGGCAAGGATGTGCTTTTCAAAGTCAGATATGAGCCAGCGTCATTGAGTTCGACGGTATAGTCTTCCTCAAATCTTAGCCAGGGGAATAGGGTGTTTTTGACGAAGGTAAAACCCAGAATGGGGGCAAATACCCCCCAGTTGGTTCCGCTTTTGACATTATCCCAGACATCTACTAACACATCGGTAAACTGAATATCGACATCGCCATAGTTTTGTCCCTGATGGCTGAGATAGGGTAATCCCTTGTACCAGTATCCCCTATTAAGTGGTGCCTCGTCCTTCCTGCCAAAGCTGATACCCCCGCCCATACTGATATAAACGGGTGTGGGGATGATCGGAAATGGCACATCCAGATCGATCGTAAAGTCCCGAACGGAACTGATGTCTGCGCCATATTGAGCCATCAGGCTTACACCCTGGTTTTGCCGCAGGCTCACTTCATCGAGGATCGAGGCAATGGCATTGGAATATGAAGTGTTATTCAGCGAAAGCGATACTGGTGATATTCCAATCGTGCTTGCCGACTGCCCCAAAGAAGTCTTGCTATTCATGATGTTTATCATCTGGGGACTGCTGATATCTAACCAGGTGGATGAACTTACATTATTGGGGCTATAACCAAAAGCAATTGGATTATAGGTTAAGTCCATGCCGGAAGAATTGATAAAGCGATAAGAATTGCTGCCCAGCCCGCTTTTCGCCTGCAATTCGTAGCCAAACTCTCTTGAGTCTTTGACCTTGAATAGATTCCAATCCCGGTCAAACTCAAAACTACCTTGCTTTGGGAACACTTCTTTGATCCCTAAGCCAGCAGAGCCTGCTACTTTGCCACCCATAAACAAGGAGCGTGTTCTCTCTCCATTTAGGGCATATTTGTATGACCAACCCGCATATCCTTCAGAACCTACATTGGCTCCCAATGATAGAAAGGCTTGATTTCTTAGATCTGGAAGTAAGTCTTCACCCCTCCCAAAAGTTACAGCAGCAGAGGCATTAAGACCTGCTTTTACCGTTGTCGTCGCTTCATCCGCAAG
>JAQVMI010000262.1 GCA_028703735.1 Candidatus Cloacimonadota bacterium
TTCTAAACTTTTCAGCTCATTCAGTTCATTTTGATAGATTTTTTGTTGGGAGATAAGCTCTTTCTGCAGTTCTTTAAGATGCAGTTGTCGGCGACGCTTCAATTCCTCTTCCCAAACTGCTTCCTTACCTTCCAGTTCTGATATTTTTGCGGCAAGATTGCGTGTTTTTAGCTCGAATTGATAGCTTTGTATGCTCAGATTTTTCTTTTCGTCCTGCATTTTTTTAAGCAGAGAGGTAAATTCCTGATTTTGGCTTCCGGAAAGGCTGCGAGCTCTCTGAATCAGATCGGGATCTATTCCCAAAGAAGCCGCTACTTCGATGGCAAAACTATCACCTGGAAAACCTGGAACAAAACGATAGGTGGGGTGCAGGGATTGCAGATCGAACTGCATGGAGGCGTTTATACAATTGGGATGCTGTTCTCCAAATATCTTCAGGCTGGTGTAATGCGTGGTTACAATTCCGGGACAGCCAAGATCAGCAAACCGTTCCAGAAATGCCTGTGCCAAAGCTGATCCCTGCAATGGATCGGTGGCTGCGCCAATTTCGTCTATCAAAATAAGGGTTTGCTCGTTTGCAGACTTTAGCATTTTGCCAATTTTATCCAGATGTGAAGAGAAGGTGGAAAGGGCATTTTCGATGGATTGATCATCACCAATATCGGCATAAACGGCAGTGAACATCCCTATCTCACTTGCCATATCCACAGGTACGGTTAGTCCCGATAATGCCATCAGGCTTATTAAGCCAACTGCTTTCATCAGCACAGTTTTTCCACCGGTATTGGGCCCGCTTAAAATAACTATACGGTGCTCGGTACCCAATTCCAGATCGAAGGGAATAACCTGGGCAGGATTACCCAAACGCAAGATCAACAAAGGATGGCGTGCACTGATAAGATTTACGGCAGGTCGGTTCACCATTTGCGGAACGCAGGCATTCATGGCATTGCACAAGCGGCTGCAAGCATAGCGAAAATCTAATTGAGCCAGCACATATTGGTTCTGCATTATCTGCTGTTTGGCGGTTTTTATCTGAGTGGTGTATTGAGAAAATATTCTATAAATTTCCTGCTTTTCTTCCTGTTTCACCATCTGCAGTTCGTTATTCATGGGAACCACAGCCACAGGCTCGATAAATACTGTGGATTTGCTGGCAGAATGGCTTTGCACAATGCCATCCACAAAGGGAGCAGAGCTTTCCTTTACGGGCAGCACATATCTATCTTCCCTTTGGGTTACATATTTATCCTGAAGATATCGTTCGAAGCGATTATCATTAAGCAGGGACTGCATGGTTTTTTGAATGCGCAAACGCAGAGCAGTGGTGCGTCTGCGAATACTGGCAAGTTCTGGAGAGGCAGTATCCAAAACCTCACCTTCGAAATCGAATATTTCCAAAAACCTGCGGTTTAGCTCTGGAAATGCGGTAAGGGAGCGTAGCATTGTCTTTAGCAAAGGGAAATCGTACACGGCTTCACTGCGGCTTAGCACCTCGTCCGAAATGCGGTTATTCCTATAAACTGCCGCAAACTCTTCAAAGCCAAACAGGGTATAGCGGCTATCTTCGAACAAGTGATTAAGCTCGGATAAGGGTTCAAAATCAAAATCCAAGCCCCTAATCAGTAACTGTTGAATTTCGGCAATCAGGAGCTGAGATTTTCGGATCGCAGCAAGGTCGGACAAAGGTTGTAATGCTGATGCCAGGTTTTTTGCCAGGCTGCTGTGGCAGCGTTTTTCTATCTGAGCAAGCAAGGCTCCGTATTCTAAATCAGAATTTTTATAGGTCATACAATCAAACAGTGGCTACGCAAAAGCAAGCCTGCGGCGGTAAGCATTATAGGCATAAAAATGCGGCACAAAGATTTGTGCAAGATTGGCAAATACTATATTAATCATTTATATTATTCATCTCGGGAGGAGTTTCTTTTCTAAAGGGAAGGCGGGGCATTTTGATCAGCTTCATTCTTTGGCTAAGCTTCAATTTGGCAAACATTTCTTCTTTCAGCACATTTACACCTGCGTAAACACGATGCTTTTCTCCGTTTTTTAGCGGAGCGGATATTTTAGGCATAAAATCCAGCATCACCATCAGAATTATCACCATCAGCAAGCCATTTGCCAAACCCATGGTAGCACCTAATCCCTTGTTCAGGCTGGAAAGCTTCAAGGCTTTTAGCAAACGGTTCAGCACATAAATTACCAGGCGCATCACCACAACAATCAGCACAATAATCAGCAATACAGAGATAACCGTGGATAATGCCCGCGACAGATGGTATCTAAGCAATAAACTCCGCTGCACCAAGGGATAATAATGCCCTACAAGAAAGAAGGTTAAAACAAATCCGGCAAGCTGAACCAAGGAAGCAATTAAACCCCTTCGCCAGCCTAAAAAGATGAATACCAACAAAAAGCCTAAGATTATCCAATCTATCGTTCCCATTGTAACTCCTGCTATAAAAAAGCATACAGGGACGAATCCCTGTAGCTAAGTGTTTCAAATAGAGCCTTTCGCTGCGGCGATCTAACCTGTAAGGCAGATCACACAAGGAAAGCTATTTCATGTAACGCTGCATGCGCCGTTGAATTTTTAGCATCTTCCGGCGAGCTACGTTAGCTTCGCGTTTTTTCTTTACGCTTGGCTTCTCATACGCTTGATTTTTCTTAATCTCGGATAAGATAGCAGCTTTCTCGCATTTTTTCTTAAAGCGTTTCAGCAAAAAATCGAAGGACTCGTTATCTTTAGCTACGACTGTCGGCAAACAAATCACCACCTTTGGTCTTTAATTTATGTAAATGCCATAGTTTTTAAGAGGCTTATACTGTCAAGCGAGATTTAATTTTATGCAAGTTTGGGCTTTTCCAGAAACTTTTTGTTTACTTTCCCATTAGGGTAGCCGGAGGCATGACCTGCTGTAGCCGGAGGATTCCGATCCTCCGCAGTTCCTTACCTATACTTCATTATTCAGTTGTAATCCGGTTACATTGCGGAGGATCGGAATCCTCCGGCTACTCTTTTCTAACAGCCTGGTTCAAGGCACCCTGCACTTACCTTGCAGTTACTTTTGAAACTACAAGGTAAGTTAAGGGATTGATAACAGATGCTGTTAGAAAGGTGGATGCATTTAGCGTGGCAGACAAAACCATTAAACAGCTTATGCGTGGTAAGTTAGCGTTATAAAAGTGAGCTTGTTTTATGCCTCAAAACCGGATAAATCCGGTGATCCTGCCGAATGAATTCGGCGTTACAATAGTGCGCAATGGTCTTAATCTTATTTTTAGGAAAAAACACCAGCCCTCCATCACTCCATTACCTCAACACACCATCACTCCATCACTCCAGCACTCCAACACGCCAGCACCCCCACACCCCAGTACTCCAGCACTCCAGCACAAATTGATAAAGTCTCGGAGCTTTGGAAAGCTCCGCTACACTCCAGTTTTTAACAGCGAAGCTTGACAAAAACAAGCAATGGAAGAAACTTGCCATGATTAACAGCAACAAAGGATAAATCATGCTTGAAGCTCTATCTGGTAAGGTTTTTGCCACGATGGTTTCGTTGTCTATGTTTTTGTTCTCTTCTTACACTGGCAACGATCCGGGGTTCCGTGCTCTAAACAGCCGTACGGGTGGAAACTATCTGCAATTGCGCACTTCCCTGGTAAGTGCTTTTGATAATGACTTTCCGGATGTATTCAAAAGCGGGGTACGGATTCCCGTAATTTTTACGCTATACATCAAATCCGGCAAACGCACTTTGGCAGAGTATAAGTATCAAAACACCGTGCAATACGATCCCTCCAAGGGTAGCTATGCAGTTTACACTGCCGGTATGAACCGAAATATCCAAACCACCTCTTATCAGCAAATGATACAGGAGTTTTCCCTATTCGAATGCTCCATACCCTATAGAGCAGATTGGG
>JAQVMI010000263.1 GCA_028703735.1 Candidatus Cloacimonadota bacterium
TGTTAGCCAGGATGTTGTTTATGAAAATACAGATTGGACTAAGAACGTAGATACTCATAACTTGCAGTTTCCCAATTTTTTTGCTATTTTTGGCATAGCAGAAGGGCAAAACGGCTATCAGACACACGTATTGTCACTGATAGACAATCAGCTCGAATATGACTGGCTGATGATGCGTGCGTATAGACAGCTTTGGTTTTGGGGGTTATTTGTGGAGCCTGAGACGGATTCAAACTTATTGTGGTTGTATGCTTACAGGGTTACAAGAAGGCTGCATACAGAGGAGCTTGTTTTGCGTTATCCTTCTGTGGAATACGATATTGCTGCTAAGATGATTACCTATGACAAAGATGTTGTTAATGGTAATCTTAACTAAGGAAGAGGCAACAGATGATTAAATTGCCGGAGATTAATTCCCCTGTGATACGCACAGAGGCGGGCGTTACCTATACATTAGCTAATGCTACCATTGATTATGGAATTGATAATATGGATGGCGAATTGCTTGTGTCAGTGCTAAATGGCGATAGGATGCTTTATAAAAAAGGCGATTATTTTGACGGCGAGATAGATATGCCTGTGACTTATGCTAATTATGTCGCATTTAAGGCTTTAACAGGTGAGGTCGTAAGGCTGTGGATGTTTGGAACAGGTGCCGTGCCTGATACGTCGCCTCAAAAGTTTTATCCTTATTGTGATGTTATTATAACTCATGTGAAGCCATATTATAAGAACAATAAGTACTATTATGATGCCTGTACTATTACGTTTGCCAGTGAGCAGTATTACTCAATAGCTTATGCAGGCGATAGCGGATTGCCACCTGAGACATAGAAATTGACAAATACTTGGCAATATATATTGCCAAAACTTTGGCAAAAACCCTGGCATATTAGATTGTGCTGGGGTTTTTGTCATTTACTTGGCAATTGTGTAGGGGAGTATGTGTGGGCAAAAATGGTTTTGCCAAACCTGTGGCACGAATTGCCAAACTACTTGTCACCCCATATAAAGGTATCTGCGAGGCTAAATATTTCCACAATATGGCTTGTGTTAAAAAATATTAACCTGTTTTTTGCACAATCCTCTTGACGAGTCTGACTATTGACGCAAAATGGGTCAGATGGTCAGATGCTTAGGCATAATTATCTGTATCACAAGAGGTTAAAGACAAGTAAAGCATGAATCAAGCAAAAGAAAAGCCCCAAATGATCATAGAGATAGCAGCGAAATTATTCGCCCGCTATGGTTATAATAAAACATCTTTGGACGATGTGGCAACTGAAGCTCAGATAGCAAAGGGAACAATATATTATTATTTTCACAGCAAAGAAGAGCTATATATGAGTGTTATTGGATGCAAAGCAAAGGAATTCATCGATTCTCTAATAGAAAAAATTGCAGCGATCGATGGTTTCGAAAACAAACTGAAGGAATTTTTGTTTGCACCTATAAGAATGATAAACGAGAAAATGCCGGTTCTTTTAGATGGATTAAGCAACATTCCCTACACCTACAGGGAAAGATTTGAAGGATTCCGGAATGAAAACCGGGTGCTAATGCTGAAGCTTTTGGTGGATATTCTGGACAAGGGTAAACAGGAAGGATTGCTTTCTATGGATTTATCTACAGATAGATTGGCAGAAGCAATGAATGATTGGTTCTTGATGGGAGATCGCAATTTTTTGGTGGAGGATATCGAATCCACCATAAAGCGCATCGAGAGAGATCACGAAATATTGATAAACATGATTCTTTATGGAATTATAAAAAGAGGTATGTAATGAAACGATGGATTATGGTGATACTTGGTGCAGCTTGCGCAATGTCACTTAGTGCCATTTCTTTGGAAGAAAGCCTGGATTTGGCAAAAAAGAATAATAAAAATCTGTTAATGGCTTTGGAAGACGTGAATAAAGCAGAACAAACTTACAAGGATGTGCGTGGAAGCTTGCTTCCTCAATTATCATTGCAGGGTGGATACAATTTATCTGCCACGAATTTGCCCAATTCAGCCATCCCCGATGCTGTAAACTTCACAGATGGTTTGGATAGTAGTCCCACAGCCAACGATGAATATCTTGCAGGAGTAGTGGAAGGTGTGGTGAATTCCATGATACCTTCTTCCCCCGTAAAAGAAGGTTCCCTGGCTATGCAGCTAAAGCTGGAACAAGTTCTGTTTCTGGGTGGAAAGCTGATAAATGGGATAAAAGCTGTAGATAGATTCCGCAGCATCCAGAAATTGCGCTATAAACTTTTGGAACAGGATGTGGTGCTACAGGTTACAGAAATGTATTATCAAACCCTTCTGGCAAAAAAACTGTGGGAAGTTCAGCGGGATGGCTTAACGATAGCAAATCAACATTTGCAACGTGTGGAATTGCTGCAAAAAGAGGGTCAGGTTTCAGAATTTGACCTGTTAAGAGCAAAATTAGAAGTGGCAAAGCTTCAACCACAGGTTTTAGAAGCAGAAAACATGTATGATCTTGCAAGCGCTGCCTTCCGAAAACAAATTGGCACAGAAGATATCAGCATAGTACCCGAAGGTGAATTTACCCTGCCGGTAAAATTGGAAATAAGCCTGGAAGCAGCTACAGAGCAAGGATTAGCAAACCGAATTGAACTGGAGCTTGCCGATATAAACAGCCAGATTATGCAGATAAAATACAACGCAGAAAAAGGTAATTACCTGCCTAATATAGCACTTAATGCGGATTATTCCTTGTTTACCGCTGCGGATGAATACGCTATTCAAAGTGACGATTTCGGCACTAAATATGGAATTGGTATAGGTTTTCAGATTCCCTTGTTTACAGGGTTCTCCAATACATCAAAGCGCAAGTATGCAAAGCACGATTTTGATCAGGCACGCATACAACAGCGTGATGCAGAAGAGCTTATAACTCTGCAAATTCAACAAAGCCACCAAAAATTAAGCTATGCCTGGCAGAATTATAATGTTCAAACCCAAAATATCGCCCTTGCAGAGAGAAGCTTGGAATTGGCACAGGTTCGCTATGATAACAAGGTGGGAATCCAATTGGAAGTATTTGATGCCCAAATTATGCTGCAAGCTATTAAACTGCAATTTTATCAATCCGTGTACGAGATTATCTCTGCCGATCGGAATCTAACCAAATCACTCGGAATCACTTTATAGTGGAGAATAAAATGAAAAAAACATCAATACTACTAATTATAGTCCTGCTTAGCCTTGTTTTCGGATGCGGTAAGAAAAAGGATTATAGCAAAACTGCAGAACAAATCAGGAAAGAAGAAGGTATTCCCGTACGCGTTATTACGGTAGAACCAACCACCTTTACAAAAAGCTTACGTTACAATGCCACTTTAACGGGTATGGAAGAATCCACCGCAACAGCTATGGTGGGAGACGTTATTGTAAAAATCACAGCTAAAGTAGGTGATAGAGTAAACAAAGGAGATGTGATAGTAAGCTTTCCACTAAACACGCCTGCTGCAAGCTGGGAACAAGCCACAAGTGCCTTTAACAGCATAAAGACAGTTTACGAAAGAATGCAAAGACTTCATACTCAAGGAGCAATAAGTGAGCAGGATTTAGACAACGTAGAAACTCAATTTAAGGTAAGCAAAGCCAATTTGGATGCCAGCGAACAAATGATAAACGTTCGTGCTCCCTTATCTGGTGTTATTACTGCTATGTTGGTGAATCCAAGTGAAAAAGTGTTTCCCGGAAAAGAGCTGTTTACCGTAGCCTCCACAGGTGGCTATAAAGCCGTGATAATGGTGCCCGAATCCGAAATTGGCATGCTGAAAAAAGGTTCCAAAGTTACCGCAAAATGGCTGAATGAAACCATCCAAGGCAGAATTAGCCAAGTATCTCTTGCTATGGATAAAGATAGTAAAGCCTTTAGAGTGGAAGCTGTTTTCCCGGGAATGAAC
>JAQVMI010000264.1 GCA_028703735.1 Candidatus Cloacimonadota bacterium
CCTCACACGAGGCGTGTGAAAGTACGATTAACAGATCCGTTAACCCCTTAACTTTTAACTCTTAACGTCTAACGCTTAACGTCTAACTCCTATATCCTACTGGCATCAACAAACCTCCCTTTGCATCAACAAACCTAAACATTTCTCCCTTATCTATGCAGTCTATGGCTACACCATCCCTTAACCTTCGCTAAACCAACCCTTACCCCACAAGGGATGGTTCAGGGATGGACAACGGTTAAACCAGGCATACACTGCATGGGGGAGGGATGGAGCATTGAGGTTTAATGGAGACAAATGCAGCAGCAGTGTTAAACACAGAACCAAAGGCAGCTACTCTCTTTCCTGCTTATAAACTGATCTGGCAGCAATTCCCGTAACCAGAAAACCACTACCAGTACGAATAAGTATATAGAAACATAAGGATACCACAGAATTTGAGATTGACAGATACCTTATCAAGGTGGCTGAGTACATCACAAAAACCCTTACCAGGGATATGCTGCTCCAGAAACTGCATCAGTCAAACGAAAATACCAGAAACAAATTGAGCTACTATGAAGATGATGTCTAACCAGATTCATAGATGGTGTATGCAGAAAAGCTATCCGGTGGTAAGCTTGGCAGGGCGTTAGATTATAGCGAGGGTGTGGAGAAAGCACAGCAAATGAAAACCCTCGTAACCTTAGATCACTTATTCTCTATGCACTTAAGTAAAGCTGCGTAATAGGTTAGGAAAATTGAACAGTCACATTGCATCAACCCATAATGGATAGTTGAATTTTTATTGACAAAAAAAACATGCAATGAAAGCATGCGTGTATGAAACATTATACAAGGTAGGTATTGTGAATTTGTTCAATGCTATCCGGTCTGAAACAAAGTGATGATTAACAAAAAGAGACTAACCGAAAGGGACATTTGCACCAAATTCATCACTCCTGCAAAAAAAAATGCGGGATGGGATAGGCTTACTCATTTCCTGGAGGAAGTTTACTTTACCGAAGGCAGAATGAAAGCCAATAAAGAACACCTTGGAAGGATGTAATTATGGATGAACGTGGTGTATTATACACATTGTCAAAAGATGAGACCCTTAATACCAACATATTTCTCAATGTATGGCTCCGTAAGTATAAGGAGCTAAACATTGGAGAACTCAAATCATTCTTTGAAAAACTGGATACATATTATCAGGATAACAGCGTACTTGCAGGGGAAATGAACCAAGATACTATTGACCAATGTGAGTATGACACAATAGTTCAGGATTTAGACTATCGCATCAAGAGAGTAGAGTTATCTGGTTTTAGAGGTATCCGAAACAATGCCCCCCCCTATGGGTTGGATTTTTGTTATGCAAGTGAACCCAGCAATGCTGTAATATTTGGGAATAATGGGACGGGAAAGTCGTCAATCTATCAGGCTATAGAGTTTCTATTTACTGAAAAGATTGGGGAAGCTGATCTTAGAGAATATAAGTTACAGGACAAACAAAGATACGATTTATATAGCAATAACGATAATACAGAAAATAATTCTGACAAGATGTGTAGGGTCGAAGCAGTCGATGCGACAAAAACATATTCCAATGGAGCCTACACTGACGAAGGGTTACAAAGAATAGTAAAATACGATCTGTGTTTTTTCTCTGAAAATGACATTTACAATCTGGGGAAAACGATCTGGGATGGGAAAGGGAAAGGGAAAGGTAAAGAAAAAGATATAAATACCATACAAAACACTTTTGCAAAGAAACTTGGGCTTGAGGCATGGGTTAATGTTTTAGCATCATTAACTCAAATAATCGAGTACAAGCCTAAGAGAAAAAAACCCGTTAATGGAGAAGTTGATGAAAGACATAAGTTTTTAAAAGAAGAAATCACTATACTGACAGACAGATTAACAAAAATTAGCCAGACAAATACAAGCAACTCCCAACAAGAAGTACCAATAAAAACGATAATCGAAAAATTTCAAGCTATAGATGATAATAATATCAGGATGGTGGATGAGATATTGAAAGATCTAACAATTGTCGAGTTAAACATTGATGTTCTAGAGAGCTATGAGGTAGGTTATAATGAGAATATGATCAGATTTCTTGCACTTGGACTTGAGCTTATTGTAGACAACCCTTCATGTCCATTTTGTGAACAAGACAATAAAACAACTAGCACTATTGAAACTGAAGTGAAAAGAAGACTACAGAAATTGAAAGAAGAAAACAATAAGATAGATGCTGTGTATAAAACTGCAAATAGGGCGATTAATATGATCAGAGGCTATAATAATTATATCGCTGATATTCAAACCTCCATAAGTAATGACTTGAGCGCAGCAGCAGATTATATTGAATTAAGTGAGTATCGTGATTTATGTTCGAAGATGCTTTCTTTTATTGATCTTATCCATAATATATTCATTAACCAAAAGACAAGCGATGCCTCCACCTTATCAATAAAAGAGATTTATGACTTGTCAAGAGCAATCAGGTATGAGTTGACACGTATCTACCCCTCAACTTTTAGCGAGCTGTCAAAGCTTATCCAAGATAGGAATGCCACACTTGCGAAACTGGCTACTCCGCAACCTGAGAATGGAAAAAATAACGAAGACGAAGACGAGAATGTAATTAAAGCAAGAATCAAATTATATCAGAATGAGTTAGACCAGAAAGAGCAAGAGCTTACGGAGGCGACTCGATTTTTTGGAACTATGGATAAAGTTAAAAAGGATTCGGAAGACATAAAAAAAATCGTAGATGGTAGAATTATCAAGTGGCTTTCAAACCTCCTTGAGCCACTGCAAATTACTATTGAAAACGTAATGAACGATTATCTAAAAGATGATGACTTAGAGATAAATATTCAAAAACCAGTTTTCAATGAAGACGAGAACATCAGGCGCGATTTGAGCATCATGCTCAAACGCAAAGCAGGAGGGCAATTGATTGATCCTGCTAGACATTTCAATACTTATAGATATAAACTATTTTGCTTTGCAGTTAATATGGGTCTATTACTGGCATACCGTAAACAATATAAGATAAATCTTCCGATTATTATTGATGATGCCTTCTATTCTTCGGATTACGTTAATCTTGTATTGTTTCAAGATACAATAAAAAAAATAATATATTTGTTTAGCAAGCACACACCCAATATGACTATGCAAATGATCCTTTTTACACATGATCTGTGTATATTCAAAAGTGTGTCGAATGCATTGAGCTACCAACAAAAAGATCTGTTGTTGTATAAGCTCTTCAGTGTCAATCAAGGAGAGAATAAAGGCAATTATGTCAGTTTAGGCTATAAATTGCCTAAACCTAATGTTTTAAAAGAGAACGAACAAGCGAATAGAGGATAGCCATATGTGTAGTAATAAAAAATTGAAACTAACGTATCTTTACTTATTCAACATTGGGATGCTACTGGCTATTCTAGTACTCCATTTTATTTCAGTTAACAGAATTGTCAATGTATCAAACGAACAATCAAAACAGCTTGCTGCATCAAAGCTGAATATTGAAAAGATTTTAGAACTGAGCATCAACCAAGATCTAACCAAAAACAAAGGTGTAAGACAGCCAGGACCCAGAACCGGCGAAATTGCAAATTCTATTGCAAAATGTAGAGAAGATATTGATAATCACAAAATGAATATGGAAGAAGAACTCGACAACGAGTTAAATAAAATATCCTTCTGGATAACAATTGCTGTGATCCTTATGGGCATGTCTAATGTTGCTTTATACATCGGACCAGTTTTGTCAATGCGAATGAGGTTAGAGAGCACATTAAGGAAGTCCGAACCCAGATGGGTAAACAGATACAAGATGAGCTTGGCCTGGACAAGACAAAAATAGAATTAGTTGAATCGGACATTCCAAGTATATGGCAACTTTTTTTTTTT
>JAQVMI010000265.1 GCA_028703735.1 Candidatus Cloacimonadota bacterium
GAAGGGATAAATTGTTAAGGGAATGAACTTTCGGTTACCAACGAAAGCGGATTCTCCCTTTTCACATATATGCAAGGGGTAAAGCTCTCTGTTCCCATAAGCCACAAAGCCTGGAGCAGAAAGATATCCTGGTTCATCGCCATCCAATGTAAGCTTCGAGGATGGAATCAGATTGATGTTTTGGGTTACATTGCTATCGGAATTCTCTATGCTAAAACTGAAATCTCCATCCACTGGAACGGCTATTGCCGTAGAATAATTCCTTAGCTCGGGAAAACCTTCCTGACCATATACTGATCCATCATCACTAACTATCTTCTGCCACTTTGTTCCATTTACATCAACATTCTGGATAGAGTATTCAGGTAGTTGAAACTTAACTGTTAAAACGTTCTGATTCTCTTGTTCCAGACTAAATATTCCAGCGTGCACTGCCATTGGCATGCTGAGGACGATGCACAAAAACGCATACAACTTTATATGGTTACGGGTTAATATGGTATATCGCATTAATTCTCCATGTTCGGGATGCTGTTTATACGTCCACCGATATCTGTTCGGTAGGTTTCGGCTTTGAAATGTATCGTTGCTTGTTTCAAGTAAGCTTTTTGTTTGGCAATAGAGAGATCATTATCTGTGGCTACAATGCACAGAACTCTTCCTCCACTTGTAACAAGCCCATTACCATCTTCAGCTACTCCAGAAAAATACACGCCTTCGGGTATTGGCTCTGGCATTAGTATCTGATATCCCGTACCATAAGTGGCAGGATATCCACCAGATGCCATTACTACTCCAACGGCGGTAAGGTCTTTGAATTTAACTGCCTGGTTTTTCATTCCAGAATTTACTATTGCCCTGCTGATATCTAACAAATCTGTCTCTAACAAGGGCAATAAGACTTCTGCTTCGGGATCTCCAAAACGGCAATTATACTCTATTACCATAGGACCCTTTTTTGTAATCATTAAACCACAATAAAGAATCCCTTTATAAGGGTAGCCAAGTTCTTGCATAGCATCAAGGGTGGGAACAATTATTTTGGCTTCAATATCCTTTCGATAGCATTCAGCCTCTAAAACTGGAGCATAGGCACCCATACCACCTGTATTGGGTCCTTCATCACCATCCAAAAGCTGTTTATGATCTTGCACAAAGATTGTGGAAGTGAAATCTCTTCCATCAGTGAAGGCAAACAATGAAACTTCCCAACCTTGTAAATACTCTTCCAAGATTATTCCACTGTTCGCATTGGCAGGTTCGGGGCAACTTGATTTAAGTGCCTTATAAATTGCTTGCATTGCCTCATATTTTGTATGGGCAATTGCCACGCCTTTCCCTGCAGCCAATCCATCTTCTTTAATAACTATAGGAAGACCGAATTCTGCAATTACCACACTGGCTTCTTCAATAGATTTTACTACTTTATATCTCGCAGTAGGGATACTTTTCTTTGCCATTAACTCCTTGGCGAATATCTTACTTGTTTCCAGTTGTGCCGCAAACATGCTGGGAGCTACAACCTTTATACCATTTGCTTCCAGCTTGTCCGAAAGACCATCTGCAATGGGCTGCTCTGGTCCAATAAAAACCAATTCTATAGGATTAGTTTTGCAATAATTAATAATGCTGTCACTGTCCAACAGGGGTAGGCAGGTAAAACTTTTGGCTATCCCTGCATTTCCTGGTGCTACAAACACCTGGTTCACCTGTTTGCTACGTGCAAAACACTCAGCCAAAGCGTGTTCTCTACCGCCGCTGCCTATTATTAATACATTCATCAGTCTCTGCATTGTTCGTGTCTGATTAATTCCAGAATTGCATATTCTGCTGCTTTAAAGCGTATTGAATTCCTATCTCCATTAAATACCTGTTTTTTACTCCAGATAAAATCTTTTGCAGCAAAACCAAAGTGAACAGATCCGATTGGTTTTAGCTCTGTTCCACCACCTGGTCCTGCAATTCCTGTCAAAGATAGGGCATAATTGGATTTTGTCAATGCTTTTATACCCGCAACCATTTCAGTTGCGCATTGTTCGCTTACTGCTCCCTGGCTAAAAAGAGTTTCACTTGAAACATTTAACACATTAATTTTAATCTCATCATGGTATGCTATAACACCACCCATGAATGAATTAGAAGATCCAGGGATGTCACTGAGCAGCTTTCCTACTAAACCACCCGTACAAGATTCTGCCACAGAGATAGTGTTGCTTTTTTTCGATAGTAGCTGTAATAAAACTTGGGCAGGGGTTTCGTTATCCACCCCCCACACATAAGAACCTACAGATTTAAGTGCTCTGTTGATGGCAATATCCACAGCTTCCGGATAATATCCATAAAATCTCATATCTACTCTACCGGTTTGAGGCAGCCATGCCACAGAAACATCGGCAGGAAGGTCTTTAACAAAAAAAAGTTCTGCAAGCCTGGATTCGGAAATCCCATGTGTGTGCAAGGTTCTTTGGGTGATACCCATCATTTTTGGATAATAGTGTTTTAATATTCCAACTATATGTGTCTCAAATATATACTGCATTTCCACAGGAACACCTTGTAGGGCAAAAAAATGTTTGCCATCTTTGCAGTAATGTAATCCCGGAGCAGTCCCTCTGGCATTTTCCAGGGCTGTAAAACCATCAGGAACCATAGCTTGGCAGCGATTGTTTTCTGGTGTTGGCAGATCTCGCTTGGCAAACAAGCTTTGAACATGATTCCACACAGCTTCATCAAAATGAATCTCGCAGCCAAAGAAATCTGCTATAGTAGCTTTGGTAAGATCATCTTCAGTAGGTCCCAATCCTCCGGTTGTAATTACAACCTCAAATTTACCCCAGGTATCCTGCAGAGCTTTCTTAATAGTTTCGGGATCATCCTTTATAGTTTTGGCAAGTTCCAGGTTAAAACCCAGCGTCGCAAGCTGCGATCCTAAGTATGCCATATTTGTGTTTATGGTTTTGCCTAATAGGATTTCGTTTCCTATGGTTATAATTGCTACATTCATAGGATCAATAGGATTTGGCAAAAATCACACGACGGCTGGATTCATTTCCGCAACAGATACATTTTCCCTTTTCCTCAATTGCATCGAAGGGAATACAGCGGATGCTTACCTTTAAATCATCTTTAATTTTCTCTTCACAAGCAGAATCGCCACACCAATGAGAATTGGCGAATCCTCCGTGAATCTCTGGTTGAGCAGTATTCTTTGGTGTAAAGAATGCGTAAAATTCTTCCTTGGCATCAAGGGCAATAATATTGTTTTCCCTAAAGGATAAAGCTTTATTATAATACCCTTCCTGCATCTCTGCAAGAGTTTCTACTACATAATTTGGAATCTGTTCAACAAGAACCGATTGCTTTTCTCTGGGTTCTTTATCTCTGCGAGCTATCATAACGCTATTTTGTGCAATATCGCGGGGACCAATTTCAATGCGCAGGGGAATACCCTTTTTTATCCAATTCCAGTTTCGTTCGCTACTGGTTAAATCTCTATCATCAAGCTCTGTGTATAGCTTCACATCCTGTAGCATGAGGTTCTTAAGGCTGGTTTGGATTTGTTTGGCGAATTCCATCACTTGCAGATGTTCTTCTTCTGTTCTGTAAATAGGGATAATTACCACGTGTGAAGGAGCAATTTTGGGAGGCAGCACTAAGCCATTATCGTCACTATGTGCCATTATTAAAGCTCCGATTAGCCTGGTGGAAACACCCCAAGAGGTAGTCCATGCATATTCGAATTCTCCGCTACGGCTTTGATACCTGATACCGGAGGATTTAGCAAAATTCTGTCCCAAGAAGTGTGAAGTGCCGGATTGTAATGCCTTCTTATCCTACATCATAGCCTTTATGCAATAGGTTGTTACGGCACCGGGGAATTTTTCCGATTCGAGATCGGAAGAGCGTCG
>JAQVMI010000266.1 GCA_028703735.1 Candidatus Cloacimonadota bacterium
TTTGTGCAATATAGCGCAGATAAGATTGATAACCTCCTTTCAAGATTCATAAAGCAACTGCCGGATTGTGAAGGAATTAACAATCACATGGGAAGCCTGGCTACCACCGATGAAGATGTTATGCGCGCTGTTATGGCAACCCTAAAGAAACACGATATGTTCTTTTTAGACAGCAGAACCTCCAATGTTTCGGTGGGATATTCAATTGCGCAAAAAGCACACATTCGTTCTTTTAAAAATGATATCTTTCTTGATTCGCCTAATATTAGCCAATCTACTCTTGATGAGCGGCTTAACCAAATATTAGAGATGTCTGTTTCTAAAAATAACATAATAGCGATAACCCACTGCCACAACAAAGAAAAACTGGATTACTTAAAGCGGTTTATCATAAAGCTAAAAGCTGCGGGATTTGTGCTTGTTCCTATCTCTAAGGTTGGACATTACAATGTTCCAGAGCTTATGTAATGCTCAGATTATGTGTTTGTCATTCCTGTGGATTAGACTGCGTGGAAATGAAAACCCCACCTGTCATTCCTGCGAAGGCAGGAATCCAGTTCTTTTGTCATTCCTGCGAAGGCAGGAATCCAGTTCTTTTGTCATTCCTGCGAAGGCTGGAATCCAGTTCTTTTGTCATTCCTGCGAAGGCAGGAATCCAGTTCTTTTGTCATTCCTGCGAAGGCAGGAATCCAGTTATATAGATTACGGATCAAGTCCGGAATGACAAATTTTGTAGAAATGACAGCAAGAAGTCCGGAATGAAAAATAAAACAGAAAAGAACAAACTGGAAGTAATAAAGCAAAGAGGTTTTAAGATATGAGTTTTATTCAAGCAGTATTACTCGGAATCCTTCAGGGTTTAACAGAGTTTATCCCTGTAAGTAGCTCAGGTCACTTAGTTTTAGTGCAGCATTTTTTTGGAGTTGAATTGGGTGGTAACATCCTTTTTGAACTCTTCATGCACCTTGGCACCCTGCTTGCTGTTTTTGTTTACTTCCGCAAGAATCTGGTTGAACTGTTTTTATCCCTTTTTAGCTGGAAAAACACGGTTAACCAAGAGATTCATCGCAAAAATCGCAACCTCATTCTTTACCTGATTATAGCAACCTTCGCTACTGGCATAATTTACATGATGTTTGGAGATAGCTTCAAGCAGGTATATGAAATGCCCCAGTTTGTAGCTATACTGCTATTAGTAACAGGAGGTATCGTATTTATCTCGGACTACCTGAAAGAGAAAGCTATTCCTGCCTCAAACATGGGTTTCTTAAGGGCTATTGCTATAGGGATTGGACAAGGCTTTGCCATTCTTCCCGGAATATCACGTTCTGGCACTACCATTGCCACATCACTTGGTATGGGAATTAAGCGTAAAGATGCAGCTCAGTTTTCGTTCTTACTTAGTATCCCCGCAATTTTGGCTGCTAATCTTAGCGAATATCGGGCTTTTTTTCTGCTTAAACCCCAGGAGATCCCCGGATATTTAGGTGGTTTTATTAGCTCATTTATAGTAGGTTATGCTGTTATAGCCTTTCTGATTCGCTTAATAGAGCAAAATCATCTGAAGTATTTCGCTTACTACTGCTGGATTGTGGGACTTTTGGCAACTACATTGCTGGCACTTGGTTTATGAACGAAGCCTCCTCCCCCACTGCTCTGGATTTTAACATTCATAGCATAAAGTTAGGAGTATCCTATCTGCTTATAGGAACCGATTCCTATCTGTCCGATGTTGTTACGGACAAATTGAAAGCCAAATTGAAACAAACAGCCGATGTGGACATATTTATTATCTATGGAGACTCAATTAAGAGCTCCGATTTAGCCGAGCAACTGGACACATTCTCCATATTTTCTTCTGCCAAGCTGGTAATTATTAGAAATGCAGAAAAACTTGGGACAAAAGAGCTTGCAATTCTGGGAGATTATTTCGATTCTCCTTCGGACATCCAAACTGTAGTAATCGTAACAGATAAAATTGATATACGCTTTACTGCCTGGAAAAAGATTAAAGCCGGCTGTGACAATATTCTATGTGAACCTCCACGTTATGGTGGAGCAATAAGATCATGGTTAGATAAAGACCTTAAAGAGCGCGGAAAAACAATGACTCCCAGGGCTATTGAAGAATTTGTAAACAGAATAGAATTGGACTACTACAGTGCCGCAAATGAGCTTACTAAATTAGATTTATTAGTTGGCAAGAACAAGAGTATTACCGAAATCGATGTTTTGAAAAGCCTGGGGACTACCCGAATTGGCACATTGATAGATTTTTACCGTGCCCTGGGGAAAAGGCAAACAAAACAAGCCCTGGAAGCCATGGATAAAATGATCATGGCAGATTGGGAACCCCTGCAAGTGTTTTTCCAGTTCCAAAAGTTTTATCACAGCATTTGGCGGATTATACTGCTAAGAAAAGCTCATCGCTCCGATAATGAGATTTTAACCAAATATATAATGGATATATACGCCACTCAACGTAAAGAATTTATGGAGTTTGCCAGGCAGTATAGCCTAAGCTCCATAGAGCGGATATTTTCCATTCTAATGGAGACAGATGCACAGTATAAGCTTAGTGTAGCCGATCCACAGGTGTTGCTTTCGGCTTGTTTGATAAAGATTATGGATACTTAAACGTGCGAGAAACAGGCGTTTTACTTCATATTAGTTCTTTATCCACCGAGTTTGGCATTGGAGATTTCGGTCCATCAGCCTATCGTTTTGCCAGAAGTTTAGCCCAGCAAGATTACAATATATGGCAGATACTACCCATAAACCATTGTGGATATGGTAATTCTCCTTACAATCCGGTTTCAGCTTTTTCTATATCACCCAATCTAATCAGCCCGGAATTGCTATACCAAAAAGGCTTAATCGATCTGCAAACAATGAATGATGCCAAGCTTCCCGGCGGGAATTGTGTATTTTACGAAAGCGTGAATAAAGCCAAAGGAATAGTGCTTGCCAAGGCTGCGGAAACCTGGTTGCAGCAAAATGATGTGCTGGCATTTATTGAAGCTAATGCATATACCCTAAAGCCATATCTCGCTTTTCTGGCTTTGTGTAAAGTGTATGACGATTGTGCATGGTATCTTTGGGATGAAGCACACCGCAGCTATTCCGAATCCCTGTTTTGGCAATTGTGGAAAACCAACGAAAACTATATGAAGACCTGTGCTGCAAGCCAGGCAATGCTGATGGATCAAGTTATCTCTTTCAAGGCAGTTTTAGCGGAAAATGGCTTGACTCTTGTGGGTGATATGCCACTATATCTATCCTACGAAAGTGCAGATGTATGGGCGCATCAAGCTTTATTCGATCTTGAAGAGCAAGGCAATCGTCTGCATCTTGCCGGGGTTCCGCCGGATGATTTTGCCGCCGAAGGACAGCTTTGGGGAAACCCAATCTACAATTGGCACGCAATGCAACAGGATGGCTTCCAATTGTTTATCCAGCGGATTAACCATGCCCTGGCTTATTTGGACAAATTGAGGCTGGATCATTTCATCGGCTATGTAAACTATTGGCAGGTTGATTGTGATTACGATGCCCAAGGAATGTGCCAAACACCTTCCAATGCAAAGCAAGGACAATGGGTGCCAGCCCTTCCACGCCAGTTTTTTTCCAGACTGGTAGAACGCTTTGGTAATGAACGCTTCATTGCCGAAGACCTGGGAATTCTAAATAACGACGTGTGTGAAATAAGGGATTCCTTCGGTTTTCCCGGAATGATAGTTCTGCAATTCTGTTTTGAAGATAGTATCCCAAAAGTTCATGAATACCCTGCTGACAGATGGCTGTACACCGGTACACATGATAATTCCACCCTGCGCGGATGGTTTGAAGCGCTTCCCATAGATTCTGCAAGCAGGCGAAATCTAAACGACTATTACCGGCAGAATAAA
>JAQVMI010000267.1:0-2953 GCA_028703735.1 Candidatus Cloacimonadota bacterium
CCCCACGTCCCTGAACCTTATAGGTATCTACAGGTAAACGTTTCACATAGCCATCGTGAGTGATAGTTACCACTACTAACTCATCGGCAATTAGATCTTCCATGTTAAAGCTTCCGGCAGGAGTAGCGATAATAGTGGTACGCCTTGGATCGGCAAATCTATCCCTGATTTCACCAGTTTCTTCTTTAATCAAATCCATACGTAACTCACGGTGTTCCACCAATTCGGTTAAACGAGCGATAGTTTTTAGCAATTCGTTATACTCTGTTTCAATTTTATCTCGTTCCAAACCGGTAAGACGCTGTAAACGCATCTCCAAAATTGCTTTTGCTTGAATTTCGCTAAGCCCAAAATTCTCCTGCAATGCAAGGTTTGCTTCCGGAGGTGTCTGTGAAGCTCTTATTGTGGCTATCACTTCATCCAGGTGATCCAGAGCAATGCGATAACCTTCCAAAATGTGTAAGCGGTCTTTTGCATTGCGAAGCTCAAATTGAGTGCGTCTTAAAACAACATCATGGCGGAATTCTATGAAGTTATTTATCATGGTCTTCATATTCACTACTTGCGGAACACCATCGATCAGACAGAGGTTTATCACACCGAAAGTGGTTTGAAGCTGAGTGTATTTGTATAGCAGATTACGCACAACCTGTGCATCGTGATTACGCTTTACCTGAATTACCACTCGCATACCATCACGTCCGGATTCGTCGCGAATGTCGCTAATCCCCTCTATTTTCTTTTCCTTTACCAGTTCCACCAAACGCTCAATTAACAACGAAGTGGTAACCTGATAGGGAATTGACCGGATTAATATTTGTTCGGAATCGTTGGGTAAGGTAACCATTTCGGTTTCACCACGCATTACAATGCGTCCACGACCTGTTTCGAAGTAATCGTGTATGCCATCAGTGCCAAGCACAAAACCACCGGTTGGGAAATCCGGACCCTTAATGTATCCCAGTAATTGCAAAGGTTCCAGCTCGGGGTTATCTATCAATGCTATCACAGCATCACAAACTTCGCCGATATTGTGAGGAGGCATATTGGTAGCCATACCCACAGCAATACCGGAAGAACCATTGATTAGTAAGTTTGGGGTTCGGGCAGGAAATACCACGGGTTCTTTACGAGTCTCATCGTAATTGCTTTTGTAATCTACAGTATCTTTCTCCAGTTCTGCCAGCATCTCCATGGTAATTTTTTGCATCCGCGCTTCTGTATAACGCATAGCTGCTGGTGGATCACCATCTATGGATCCAAAGTTTCCCTGACCATCAATAAGCTGATAGCGCATGTTCCAGGGTTGTGCCAAACGCACCAAAGTTGGATACACTACCTGTTCTCCATGAGGGTGATAGTTACCGCTGGTATCACCGGCAATTTTGGCACATTTACGAAAATGACCACCAGGAGAAAGGTTAAGTTCGTGCATGGCATAAATTATGCGACGCTGAGAGGGTTTTAGCCCATCACGAATATCTGGTAAGGCACGTGCTACAATTACACTCATGGAATAATCCAAATATGCCTGTTTTAGCTGTTCTTCTATCTGAACGGGGATTATTTTTGTATTATCAATTTTCTCATGATCACTCATTATATCTCCTTAAACATCAAGATTCTTTACATAGCGTGCATTGGCTTGGATAAAATCACGTCTGGGCTCTACTTCATCACCCATTAATATAGTGAACATCCTGTCTGCTTCTATTGCGTCATCCATCTTCACCGAAATAAGTGAACGATGGGCTGGATCCAGGGTGGTTTCCCAAAGTTGTTCAGCATTCATTTCACCCAAACCTTTGTAGCGCTGAACCATAACACCCTTTTCTCCCAGCTCCACTATTGCTTTATCTCTATCCATTTCGTTGTAAACATATATTTTCTGTTTTCCTTTGCGCACCAAAAACAACGGAGGCATAGCTATATATATCTTTCCATGTTCGATGAGGGGTTTCATATAACGATAGAAAAAGGTCATCAGCAATGTGGAGATATGTGCTCCATCCACATCGGCATCAGCCATGATAATTATTTTGTGATAGCGTATTCTATTAATATCGAAATCCTGTCCTACTCCAGCACCAATAGCCAGAATTATAGGCTGAATTTTTTCGTTATTCAGCACCTTGTCCACGCGAGCTTTTTCGGTATTCAGCATCTTACCCCACAAAGCCAATATTGCCTGATAGGCTCTATCTCTGCCTTGCTTGGCACTGCCACCGGCGGAATCTCCTTCAACTAAAAACAGCTCAGTTTTTTCGGGATCATTCCAAGTGCAATCTGCCAATTTACCAGGTAGGGAACCGCTTTCCAATACAGACTTACGTCTGGTTAGTTCGCGAGCTTTACGAGCTGCTTCCCGTCCTCTGGCTGCCATAATGCTTTTCATTGTAATATTCTTTGTTTCGGAAGGATGCTCTTCGAAAAAGGTCATCAGTTTTTCGTAAACTGCGCTATTAACAATTCCTTCCACATCAGAATTTTGTAGCTTGGTTTTGGTTTGCCCTTCAAATTGTGGATCGGATATTTTGATGGAGATAACTGCAGTAAGCCCTTCACGGATATCTTCCCCAGAAGGACTAACCTTTTCGTTTTTCAGCATATCGGCATTCTTGATATAGTTATTCACAGCACGTGTAAGACCACTTTTAAAACCGCTTAAGTGAGTTCCACCTTCAATTGTATTGATATTATTGGCAAAACTGAAGATGTTTTCCTGATATCCTTCGTTGTATTGGAGGGCAACTTCAAATTCCATGCCATCCTTCGAGCTAAAAATGTAAACAGGCTTGGGAAACAAAGGTTTTTTATTCTGATTCAGGTATTCCACAAAGCTGCAAATACCCCCATCATACTTAAAATCATGTATGCGGTCAGTACGTTCATCCTTAAGCACAATCCTTACGCCTTTATTCAAGAAAGCCAATTCTCTTAAGCGAGTGGTAAG
>JAQVMI010000267.1:2963-3890 GCA_028703735.1 Candidatus Cloacimonadota bacterium
CAAAAATGGTGGGATCCGGCTTAAAGGTGATTATAGTGCCTTTGCGTTTTGTTTCACCCAAAACCTTTAGCTCAGTTACAGGTATTCCACGCTCTAAACGCATAAAATACTCTTTCCCATCCTTGTGGATGTTTACCTCTAAAAATTCGGACAGCGCATTAACCACTGATACACCAACACCATGCAAACCGCCTGATACCTTGTAGCTTTTATCGTCGAACTTACCGCCTGCATGCAAAACAGTAAGCACAACCTGCACAGCGGGAACGCCCATTTCTTTTTGAATGTCCACGGGAATTCCGCGTCCATTATCGTCCACACGGATATTGCCTTCATTGGTTATTGTAACTATAATATTGTCGCAATAACCCGCCAAAGCCTCATCGATAGAATTATCCACCACTTCATAAACCAAATGGTGTAAACCGCGTTCACTGGTACCACCAATATACATGGCGGGACGTTTGCGAACAGCTTCCAAACCTTTCAGCACTTTAATATTGCTGGCAGTGTAAGTATTACTTTGCATAATCTATTGTCTCCTATAGTTTTAAAGAACCTATGCAATGGCGTTGCCGGATTAAAGGCATTTAATCCCGGTTACAACAAAACCAGAATTCTTCAGACAGATGATTTCTGCCTTTTAAGAACCAACAACGTTTCTTGCTTATCTTGTTGCCACAGTATATGATATGCTGATTGTGTCAAGATATTTCTTTTAATAATTTGCACTTGCAAAGCACTGCCATACATATAGTTACGAATCCAAAAAACACACCTGGCAAAAACGTTGGTAAAACTGCCTGTTTTTTTACTCCGCTAACTGGCGAAATACCCTTTTATCTTACATGAAATATGGAATCAATAAGGAATCATTAAGGACTTCATCCTTATTAATTCCTTATTGATTCCTTAATTCAAGCAAGG
>JAQVMI010000268.1 GCA_028703735.1 Candidatus Cloacimonadota bacterium
AGCAACCTTACATACTACTCTGTGTTTTTCACTGGTAACAGCAAACCAATCCTGAAAAGTAAGTGCCTCGCAATTGAGAGCTTTATCAATGGCGGGATGCAGGTGGGGGATACTACTGGGCTTACCTGTCTGCCATATTTCTATGAACCAACAGTGGAACTGCCAAGCAATTTTCATATGGCTTGGCAGTCATACACCGATCCCGATCATTTCGAGGTGCTATATAAGGTGTTTGAGGCACCTGCCTCGCAGTGGGTTTCGGTAACCAAGCCAGGTTCAAGCCGAAGCCATAATCTTAACGTCCTTGATCCTGACACCTGGTATGAAATGAAGATAGCCTCCATCTATAATCCAGGTCCCAACGAAATATATCTGGAAAGTGAAACGAAACTGGTGAACTTCAACGTTAGCGTGGATAATGACGATCCAATTAGTATCTCTGCTTCCAGTTTGGTAAATTATCCCAATCCCTTCAATCCTTCCACTGTGATCGAATTTGAGTTGAAACAGCCAGGGGATACCCGCTTGGTTTTATACAACCTAAAGGGACAACAAATCAAGGTGCTGGAGGATAATGCTTTACCCGCAGGTGTACAGAAACGACTTTGGGATGGTAAAGACAAAAATGGTGCAGCTTGTGCCAGCGGAATTTATTACTTAAGGCTAACTACAGGTATTACTACTCAGACTCGGAAAATCCTGTTAATGAAGTAAAACGCCAGTATAGACATGATGGACGAAATGGACAATATGGACGGTTGGTTATCGCTGAAACCTGTCCATAAAGTCCATTTAGTCCATATTGTCCATAACAATACATTACCCAATCCAAGCGGGAGATATGATTGTGCTTAATTGTTATCACCCTCGCCCCCAACCCCCTTCCCATCAAGGGAGAGGGGTGTTTTTTGCCCTTTGTTCTGGCATTTATGCCTTGGGGTTTTTTTAGGCTCTGTTAAAGCTATTTTACCGTTTCACAAGTAAAACACCCCATTAAGAAAGAAAGTTCTTGACAGAAAGGCATTATTGTGTAGTATGTAATTACAGCAACGTAGTACAACAATCCCATATATCCTATAGCCCTCATTAGGGTGAATTATCCAGTACAAGTATTAACTGAATATTATCAAAAAACAAAAAGCTAATTATGCTGTAAGCAATCTATACAAAGTGGTAAGGGATAACCCTAAAAACCACGAAGCAGGATGAATGATTAAAGAAATGGGGCGTCTGAACATAGACGATTTCAAGCTTTTGGATTCTACGGTAGAGAAGATCTTCCGTAACGTGGATAAAAGCAAAAACACACTGGCAGAAAAACAAATAATCGAGATCGGAAACACGGCAAACTACTTTGTGCGTGAAGAACTGGGCAAAAGATTAGCTCAGTATAGCGGAAGTGGAGATTTAGATGAAATCTGCAGCAAATTGCTGGATAATTTTATCTATGGAGTAAGGGCGACAGGCTTATTCTATTTTTATTACAAGCACCAATCAAAGCCCGAAATTATTGTAAAAACCATAGAAAAAACCTACGAAAGTGTTCCCTGGGAATCTGAAACAATCTGTTTTGAAATGTGGAAAAAAGCTCCCGAAGTTATGAAAGAACACATGCCACGTTGGGCAGAATCCGATAACGAAAAGAAACGCGCCATCAGCATGCATGGAATGGAAAACATTGCCAGCCGGCATCCCCAATATGTATTAACCTTTGTATCCCGCCTCTTGGATGATGATAGCGAAGAAGTTCAGAAAAAGATTAGCCACATATTAACCCAGGTTGGCAGACAGCGTCCCCTGCAATGCTACAGCAATGTACGCCGCTGGCTTATAGAAGGTGACGAAAAACGCAACCGGACTATTTGGCAAACCATGAAAAAACTTGCTAATATCTTCACTCAACGCAGTCAAAGAGATAAATCGGCAGATTTTATTGCCATAACCCAGCGTACTGTGGCAGAATGGCGGAACGATTCGAATCAAAACGTGGCTTCTATGGGTTCTAAACTTGCCGGCATTATAAACAGCAAGAAATAACAGGCTTGCACAAGTGAGGGAAAACGGGCTTTCGCGCATTTCTATAATTCTGGTAGAACCAATCTATGCTGGTAATGTTGGAGCAATTGCCAGAGTGATGAATAACTTTGGGGTATCATCTTTGCGGATAGTGGGCTCTGTTCCGCAAAAGAACGATTTTTATCTTGCCATGCACTCCGAGCATATATTGGATCAAGCAGAGATATTTCCCGATCTTGCCTCAGCCATAAAGGGGCTGGATAGAGTGATTGCTTTCTCTCGCAGAATTGGCAGACACAAACCAATAGATTTAAGCCCCAGGCAGATGGCACGCTATGTTCACAATATCCCCCGAGCCACCATTGGTTTGGTTTTTGGTCGTGAAACCTATGGTTTAAGCGATGCAGAAGCAGATTTATGCAGCCTTCGATGCCACTTTCCTGCCAATCCTGCCTTTCCATCCTTAAATTTAGCGCAGGCTGTTGCCTTGGCTATTTGGGAAGTTTATTGCCTTCCTTTGGATGAATCAGATACTTCTGCCAGAAATTTTTATGCAGCAGATGGGATTGAGCTTGACAAAATTCAGCGTTATATGCTGGATGTAATGAAGGCGATAGGTTTTTTCCGTAGCCATGAAACCACTAATTGGGAAGGATTTTTGCATAAGATGCTGGCACAGCTAAATCCCAATAAGAATATGATATATAGATTGCGTCAGATGTTCAATCGGTTTCATGTGCTGGTAACAGGAAAGGGTTTGGGATATTCAGATGAAGTAATTGAGGATGAGGACAGTATAGAAATTAAAGATATTTAGGTGTTTTGGCACAGTGCCAACGATGCCCAAATCTCATTTATTATTAAGGAGCCTGAAAATGAAAAGCGATCTTGATCCGCGCTACAAAGCAGTACTGAAACAGGTGGAGGATTACTGCATGAAATATGAAGATCCTCTTATCGTAGATAAATATGCGCGTTTTTTTCGTGAAGGCTACGACGCCTTTGGTTTGGAAGAAGAACAGATTCACACTTTGCGAGACACAATTTTGGAGCAGAATCAATTTAGCGTGGAAGAGCTTGCCGAGCTTGGCTGGCACCTTTTAGCCACAGGTAAATATGAATATGGCTCTGTAGCTATAATGCTGTTAAAAAAATTCCGTCCCAAATTTAACCGAACAGTGTTTGACTGGGTGCGAAAATGGTTTGACAAGGGAGTGGAAAACTGGGCACATTCCGATGTTCTATGCTCCAAGATAACGCCAATATTCTTAGAGCTGGAGATTGCCACCTTGCAGGATTTTGAATCCTGGCGCAGCTCTGAAAGCAAATGGACCAGGCGTGCTGTTCCGGTAACCATGCTTTATTTGATAAAAACCACAGAACCAGAGATATTGTTAGATTTCATAGAACCCCTTATGGACGATTCCGATAGAGTGGTGCATCAAGGCTTAGGCTGGTTTCTACGAGAACTGTGGAAACTTCACCGCATTCCCACAGAGAATTTTTTGAACAAACACAAAGATCATTGCCCCCGCCTGATTATTCAATACGCCACAGAAAAAATGAATCCGGATAAAAAAGCACATTTTGCCAAAACAAAAGTGCCCAACTCTCAGAATAGATTTAACAAAAAGAATAAGGATAGACACCAGCAACATACTGCAGCAGATCCCGTTAGAAAGGTTACCAAGAACGACACAGCACCTCGAAAAAAGGTGGAAACGCATACTCCTAAACCAAAAGCATTAAAACCAAACAGGATAAAGCCATGAAAACTACATTACTAATCTTGATACTCCTGCTTCCCTTGTTTGTTATTGCCGAAAACATTACTTTGGATATC
>JAQVMI010000269.1 GCA_028703735.1 Candidatus Cloacimonadota bacterium
CCGGAAAATGTGAAAACCGAAGCTGTCCCGAAACAACCCAAACCAGCTAATCAGGCTGTAAACACAGAACATAACAATAAAGTTTCGCTTGTAGAGCTAATAATGATTCTCATGCTTGTGGGCTTGGGGTTCGTTTTCTTTTTTGGGATGAAACAGCTTAAGATCGACAAAGCTAACGAGGCTATAGCCCAGACTAAATTTGAGGCAATTCTGCCTACCTATCAAAAAATTATCGATGGAATGGAAGCTTATCGTAAAGCCGATGAATTTGGCGATTATCCTGCCTTTTTGGAAGAGCTGAATCTTAGCTCTTTGGATAATAACGATTTTAAGTTCGAATATGTATTTGATACTTTAACCATTACTGCCACTTCTTTACCCGGCTTCGGCAAAGCAGGTGTAAAAGTGAATTTTAATATGAACGATAAAAGCTATACTGTGGAAGATCCTGCTCCAGAGAAAAAACCCACCGTAAAAGATGAGTGGCTGCCACAATAGGCATTGCATAAACGATAGTCACAATATCCTTTGATAACCCCGCACTTTACTTTTAGTGCGGGGTTTTTTTTAGGGTGGATTAAGGTTGGAGGGTAGCCGGAGGATTCCGATCCTCCGCAAAAATAATGATCAAAGTGGAAAGGTGGAAAGGTGGAAAGGTGGAAAGGTGTAACAGGGTTTGAAGATTGAAGGGCTTGATTTGTTGATTTCGGTGCTAAAAAAAATTGAGGCTGTTAAGTTGGATAAGCGGAGGATCGGAATCCTCCGGCTACTACCTTCTTTCAATCAAAACCCATCACTCCAGCACTCCATCACTCCAGCACCCCATCACTCCATCACTCCAGCACCCCAGCACTCCATCACCCCATCACTCCAACACCACATCACTCCAACACCCCATCACCCCAGCACCCCATCACTCCAGCACCCCAACACCCCAGAACTCCTTAATTCAAGCAAGAAATCTTGCAAGACAGAAACATTTTTCTACATTCGGCACCAATCTTGCTTATAATGTGTACAGTATGTGAAACGCACCTTTCTGTGCGCTTGTAACTGAATTAGATTAAAAAGGAATAAAGGAGAGAACATGAAAAGAATTACTTTCATGCTCGCATTGTTGATGCTGGTTTCTTGGTTGATAGCCAGCACAGGAACAATTAAGCTACCCAGTTCGATGAATTCGGTAGATCTAATCAATAGCAATGCTAATGGTCTTAGCATCCGTTACGCTATTAATGAGCTGAATACCAGAGAAATTACCTCTAAAGAAGGTATCTGGACAGAGCTGTCCATTGCCAATTACACAAAAACCAATATTGTTGGTAGCCCTGCATTGCCTTTGATGCGTCAGCTAATATCCGTTCCCCTGGGTGCGGAAGTTCATGCTGTGTTAAATGGTATTAAGGGTGACACTATCAATTTGAATAATAGTGGAATTCGTTACCCCTTAATGCCCTTCCAGGAATCAGTTTCCAAATCTGCAGATTTAAACGCTCTGCCTTTTGTTGTAAACCGGGATTTCTATAATTCCAATGTGTGGACAACTAATCCATCCATCAGCGTAACAGAGCTTGGTATGATGCGTGGAATCAGGATGTTTGCAGTGGATTTTGTGCCTTTGCGTTACAACCCCGGCAATGGTCAAATAGAAGTGATCTACAATGCTGAAGCCAAGATTACCTTCACTGGTGGTGATTATGCTGCCACGCAGGCTTTGCAGGCAAAAACCTATTCTCCCGCCTTCGAAGGTTCATTTGCTGGTTCCATTATAAACTATGAACCAACCAGAGCTACCTTAAACAGATATCCTTTGGGCTATGTGATTATCCTTCCTGATACCTTTGTGGCAGCCATGCAGCCCTTTATTGAATGGAAACGCCGTGAAGGTTATAACGTTATAGTAGCCCCAACCTCTGTAACAGGCACCACTTCCAATAACATCAAAACCTACATGCAAAATATGTGGAATGCCGCTACAACAGAAAATCCTGCACCTTCCTATTTATTGATAGTTGGAGATGTTGCTCAGGTTCCTTCCACGGCAGGAACAACTGCTACGCATCCTACAGATCTGCCTTATGTAAGATTACAGGGAACAGATTTTATGCCCGAAATGTATTTTGGCAGGTTCTCTGCCACTACTGCAGCTGAAGTAACCAATCAGGTAAATAAAACTTTGATGCACGAGCAATACACCATGCCCAGCGATGCCTACCTTGGTGAAGCTATTATGATTGCAGGTGTGGATGGAACTTATGGTCCCTCTCATGCTAATGGACAAATTAACTATGGGACAGGTAACTATTTCAATACTGCCCACGGTATTACCAGCCACACATACATGTATCCCGCTTCTGGTTCTTCGGATGCAGCAATTGTTGCAAACGCATCAAGTGGGGTTGGCTACATAAACTACACTGCTCATGGTGATGTAACTCTTTGGGCAGACCCTACCTTCACTATCTCTAATATTAACAGTTTACAGAACGTAAACGAATCCTCATTCGTGGTTGGAAATTGCTGCTTAACCAGTAAATTTGATAATGCTATCTGCTTTGCAGAAGCCTGGCTAAGAGCTCCCAATAAGGGTGGCATAATTTACATTGGCGGAACAAACAGCACCTATTGGGATGAAGATTACTATTGGGCTGTAGGATACAAACCACCCGTGGTAGCTTCTGGATCCCCATTTATAGCTGGAAGAACAGGTGCTTATGATGCCGTTTTCCATGATCACAGTGAACCTATTGAAGATTGGGCTGGAAATGCCGGAAGCATGATGTTTATGGGCAACCTTGCAGTAGTTCGCTCCAATAGCAGCCGCATAAATTACTATTGGGAAATTTATTCCATAATGGGAGATCCTTCATTGGTTCCCTACATGGGAATCCCGGTTCAAAATTCTTATCAAGCCCCCGAACAAATGTTCATGGGTATGAGTGCTTTGGATATTCAGGCAGATCCCTATTCTTATGTAGCACTCTCGATGAACAATGTGCTTCATGGAGTTGGCATGGCTGATGCCACAGGTGCTTTAACCCTAAATTACACTCCTTTCACCGAACCCGGAACAGCTCAAATAGTTGTTACCCGTTCCTTACGCAAACCTGTGATAGCCAATGTACAGGTTATCCCCAATGTTGGTCCCTATGTTACTGCCGGAACCTTGGTAATAAATGATGGTAACAACAATGTGGCAGAAGCCGGAGAAATGATTGATCTTTCCTTAACTTTTAGCAATGTGGGGATTCAGGATGCGGCTAATCTTACCGCTACCATAGCCACAAGCAGCCAATGGGTTACTTTGAATACCAGTACAAGTGCTTTACCCAATATCCCTGCCGGAAATGAAGTTACTTTGAATCAATTGTTCAATTTCACCATTAACCCCAATATCCCGGATCAAACTGTGGTACCTTTCGAAATCACGGTTACCAATGGATCTGCAAACTGGGTAACAACACGCAATCTGATAGTAAATGCCCCTAATGTCATGTTTGGAAATCACACTTTGTTCGATTCCAATGGCAATGGAATATTCGAAAGTGGTGAAACAGTAACCATTACCTTGGATATCAATAACACCGGTCACATGAATGCCGGTGGCGGAACACTGCAAATTGTATTGAATACACCTCATGCAACTGTAACAACTTCCACTTTTACCATTCCCTCAATTGCTATTGGAAATGGAATCCCTGTTTCCTTCAATCTTTTCCTTGCTGCCGGTATTCCAGATGGCACAATGATTCCAATCGGTTTGGCTTTGGATGCTGGCATCCAAATGTTGAACCACAATATTATTGTTCCTATTGGAGCTGTAGGTGAAGGATTCGAAACCAATAACTTCACAGCTTTCCCCTGGATTAACAACA
>JAQVMI010000007.1 GCA_028703735.1 Candidatus Cloacimonadota bacterium
CAGGACGTCTGAAGTTCAAGCGTTCCTTCAGTGTCCCAAATGCTTTTTCCACAAAATCTTTGTTTCGGTAAATTTCCAGAGCTTCGATGGGATCCTTTACCTCATTGCTGAGTAGCACAAAGTATCCATAGTTCTTCTTTGCTTCTTCGATAGCCTCCTGCTTGGCTGTTACAATTGTTCCTCTTGCCGGAGTGGTCTTTATGTCAAAATATTTGGCGTACCGGCTTTCGTGTTCAGGGTTCCTCTTGCCACTTTCCAGTTCTCTCTGAAGTGCGCAGAGTAGGATATTAGAGTTCTTTTCGTCCTCTACAGCTTTCTCTGTGTTTAAATATAAGTGGATATACATACATCGTTCCCCTTTTAGGGTGTCTTTGCAATATGGACGATCCTGCGAATAAGCCCAGCTTATGGTGGTAGAACTGGCGTACAGATCATACTTCTCATTGTAGTTTGTCCAAGTACGAATTGATTCACGTACCTTATCCAGTTCGGTCTTCACAAATTTCAGCGATACTTTCGTGGCGATCAGGAACTTCAGATGGTTTTTATACAAGCCATTGATATTGTCTTCACAGTAAAATCCTCTGTCCATAACCAGCTTGACTTTCCCATACCCTAAGAAATCGATGTCTGCCAGAAGGTTCTTTAGCGTTTTCATGTAGGGAATGTTTCCTGCCAGCTTGCGGTAGTAAAATGGGAGATTAGATTTTTCACCGAAGAGAAGAGCAAGATTAATCTGTGGTAGTGGATCATGGTCTTTGTTCATACCGTATCTTACTTGGCTCAGACACTTGGAATAGCTCGATATTGAGGTTGTGTCATACGCCCAGTATTCATTCTCGATTCGGTGTTTTCCCTGCAAACGAAAAAAATACTCCCTGGCTTCTTCACCAATGGACGCAAACAATTCGCTGCTTCTCTGGGAAGGGATGTTCTTCCCACAAGGATGCTTATGGGTGGCCGCCCATTTAGGAAAACGGCTCAAGGGGTTCCTGTCTTCAATAATCAGGTAGTAGGCAGTTGACAGAATCTGCTTATAGATATCAGGAAAACACTTAATGAACCCATGTTTTCTTGTGGCAAATCAGTGAAGATTCAGGTAGATTTTGTCCCGGATAGTCAATTCTGCAATCGGTGCAGTTTTAGGGCTATTCGCCCACTCTTTCGTCCTACTCATGTCATAACTTATTGAAAATAAGACAGAACTTGTTGAACAGTCTCAAATAGATAGCACTAAAGTTATAAATTTATTAAGCTGGGTTGATTTCTGAACAGCCACTTTATCTGGTACCACAGTAAGGCAAACCAAAACTTGACAGATACCTTAGTCTGATTTTTTTGGTTCAAATCAATACAATCCGATACTGCGAAAGTGGCGGAATTGGCAGACGCGCTGGACTTAGGATCCAGTGAGGTTAAACTCGTAGGGGTTCGAGTCCCCTCTTTCGCACCAAACAAGTTATTAAACAACAGGAGATAAAAGTGCAGGTAGAATTCAATCCCATCAATGCCGTAACCAAAGAGATCAATATCACAGTTCCTCTCGAAAGAGCGAATAAGGAATACCAGAAGTATCTTCGTAAAGCAGCCCGCGATGTTGCTATCCCAGGATTCCGCAAAGGTAAGGCACCCCTTGCCATGGTGGAAAGAATGCATTCCGAAACCATTATGGACTATTTTTACAAAGAAATAGTAGATGTGATTTTTGATGAAGTGGTGGAAGAACATGAGGTTCATTTTTTGCTTTTCCCGGAAGTGAAAGATGTGATCTGGGAAAAAGACACGGATATGAAGATCAAAATAGAGATAGAACACGAACCCACAATAGAATTTAAACAATTGGAAGGTCTTAGCATTCCTCACAAGCCAAAGCTTCTGGAAGATGAAGTGGCAGCTTATTTGGATAACCTGCGCCAGGAACATAGCCGGATTATGGACGTGGAAACCGCTATAGAGAACGACAATGTGGATATTGAGCTAACTTTCTCTCATGGTAGTGAAAGCTTCACTCGAACCGGAAGTTTCTTAGCTGGAACCGAGACTAATTTCAGGTCTTTGGAAGTTTTGATGGGCTGTAAAACCGGTGACAAACTGGAAACCAAGATAGATGGCAGATCCATCATGCTGGCTACTCGTGAACCTGGCTTGAATTTGGAACATCATTTCATGTACCCTTGCCAGATAATCGTGAATAGCATCACCCGTCAGCAATTACCGGAGCTTGATGATGAATTTGCCAAAGATATGGAATTTGATAGCCTGGAACAAATGAAGCAGAAGATTGCAGATGATATGCGCTTGCGCAACGAACACTTAAACATCAATATAGACTGCCAAAGTGTGGTAGGAAAGCTGTTTGTGGATAACAACTTCGATATTCCCAACAAAACCATAGAATACCTTGCAAAAAAGGAAGCAGAGAAGATAGATAATCCTGAATACCGCAAATATTACGAATATCAATACAGCATGCAAATTGCTCAGGAACTGGTAACCATGTATATCATGAATAATTTGCGCAAAGCCATGCCTATGGAGGTTTCTCCTGAAATGCTGGAAGAGTATTATACTCACGAGGCAATATTAGAGGATATAAGCGTGGAAGCATATAAAGACTCCTATAGTGATGAGATAAACACCGAGGAATTTAAACATGCGGTTCAGAACTATTTTATCCTGCGTCAAATATGCCAAAACAGCAGTTTCTTTGTAGCAGAGGAACCAACTGAAACAGAGATCCCCGAAGCAGAATTGATAGATCAGGAAACAACGGAGGAATAATGAATTTTATACCTATGGTAATTGAACAAGTAGGACGTGGAGAACGCGCTTATGACATTTATTCCCGCCTTTTGAAGGACAGAATTGTTTTTCTGGGAGGGGTTATTGAAGATAATCTGGCGAATACCGTTGTGGCACAATTGCTCCATCTGGAAGGCGAAGATTCCGAGCGTGACATCTATATGTACATTAATAGTCCCGGTGGCGTAATATCCTCCGGATTGGCTATATATGATACAATGCAGTATATTAAACCCAGAGTCAGCACCATTTGCATTGGTCAAGCAGCCAGCATGGCTGCAGTACTTTTGGCTGCCGGTGCTCCCGGAAAAAGAACAGCCCTACCCAATAGTAGAGTAATGATTCATCAACCCATGGGCGGAGCACATGGTCAAGCTGCCGATATCGAAATTCAGGCAAAGGAAATATTATACTTACGCGAACGCATGAACGATATCTTGCACAATCACACCGGACAAAGCATAGAAAAAATATTGGAAGATACCGATAGAAACTATTTTATGAGTGCCATGGAAGCAATGTCCTATGGAATTATAGACGAAGTATTAGCAGCCCGTAAATAGCTGATTGCATTTGGCAGAACATCTCTGACAGATGAAGAAAGATGTTTACAAATAGAGACTCTTGGAATTAGTGGAAAATTGACTAATCTATACTACAGACGTTATTGAAAATGACTACAGGAGGATTTTTTGGATAAATACCAAACTCTGAGCTGTTCCTTTTGCGGAAGAGCTGAAAACGAAGTTAAAAACTTGATTCGTGGTATTGGTGGAAATATTTGCGATGAATGCATCGTGATGTGCCACACAATTATTGATTCTAACAAAGCGGAAACAGCTACGGAAGAATTTGATGCCCCGGTACCAAGCAAAATAAAGAGCTTTTTGGATCAGTATGTAATAGGGCAGGATAAGGCAAAAGAGATTATTGCCGTTGCTGTTTATAACCATTACAAACGCATATACAAACAAAAATCCGGTGATGAAATTGATCTGGAAAAAAGCAATATCATGATGATAGGTCCCACCGGAAGTGGGAAAACCTTGATAGGGCAAACCTTGGCACGTTTTTTGAAGGTTCCCTTTGCCATCAGTGATGCTACCACCTTAACCGAAGCAGGATACGTTGGTGAAGATGTGGAAAACATATTGGTTCGCCTGCTGCAAAATGCCAATTACGATGTGGCAAAAGCAGAACGAGGCATTGTTTATATTGACGAAATTGATAAAATAAGCCGCAAGTCCGAAACTCCCTCCATAACCCGCGACGTTAGCGGTGAAGGGGTACAGCAAGCTCTGCTAAAGATTTTGGAAGGCACCAAGGTAAACGTTCCACCCAAAGGTGGTCGTAAACATCCCCAACAAGAATTTATCGAGATCGACACAAAGAACATCCTGTTTATTGCCGGTGGAGCATTCTTTGGTTTGGAAAAAATTATCAAAGAACGCATGGATAAAAAAGCCATCGGCTTCGATGTGGAGCTGGGCAAGAAACAGGAAGATGCCACAATTTTTGATCAAACCACTCCGCACGATTTGCTGAAATATGGCTTGATTCCAGAGCTAATTGGCAGAATGCCTGTAATCTGCACTCTGCACGAGCTAACCGAAGAAGCTTTGATTGATATCCTGATGAAACCCAAGAACGCCATCTGTAAACAGTATCAGAAGTTTTTTGAGATGGATGGGGTGGATCTGAAATTTGAAGAGAAAGCCTTGAAAGAGATTGCCAGAATAGCTATAAAACAAAAAACCGGAGCACGTGGTTTACGATCCATCATGGAAAAATTTATGCTGAAGATTATGTTCGACATTCCAGACCGTAAAGATATTGAATCCTGCATAATCACAGAAAGCGTTGTAAATCAAGCAGAAGAACCGGAATTTGGACTTGTTAAGCCTATAATCCCACAGAATAATGCCGCAAACAGGTGATAAAGGAGCATAAATGACTGCAGAAGTAACCACTCCACGTAGAGAAAAGCTTGCCAATCTGCTATCCGATGGCGAGAATATAATCGTATTTGCCAATTCGCAGGCAGCCCTATCAAAGTTAGTCCAAGACAATAACTTCCTGTATCTTACAGGATTGAACAATCCCGAACTTATCTATGTGGCTGGAAAATTCGGTGGTCGCTTTAACGACATGCTTTTTATTGAACGAAGTGATCCGGAACGCATTGTGTGGGAAGGAGAAAAACTAAACGCAGAAGAAGCTGCTAAGATAAGCGGAATAAAAAGAATAAAGTATCTTGATGAGTTTTATGCTGTACTATCGGGTATGTGCCCCATGATGAATACCATATACTCTAACCTTGGCTTTGTAGCTCTGGACAGACCAATGACCTACCCAATGTATATGTTGGAACCGATTCGCAGCAAACACCCTCAGATTGAGATTAAGCAATTGAATAACCTCATTACTCCACTTAGAAAGGTGAAAGACGAGTGGGAACTGCAACAATTGCAGAAGGCTATCGATATCACCGGCAAAGGGATTATGGATGCTATGGAGAATACTACAGCAACCATGATGGAGTACGAACTGGAAGCCATGCTCTTTTACCGGATGCAACGTAATGGAGTTAAAAACTGGGGATTTGCACCCATTATTGCAGCAGGCTTAAATGCCTCCACCCTACACTATGAAAAAAACAATAGCCGTATTGAAACGGGGGACCTTATCCTGATGGATGTGGGAGCTTCCTACAACAACTATAGTGCTGATATCACCAGATGTTTCCCAGCCGGAGCAACCTTTAGCGAACGTCAGAAACAAATATATTCCCTCGTCCTGGATACTCAGAAAAGGGTTATAGAGATGATTAAGCCCGGTGTAACCCTTGCTGAGTTAAATCAGGCTACTACTACTCTCTTGGCGGAAGGTTTACTTGTAATCGGCTTAATTGAAGATACTGATGATGTCACTAAATATTACATGCACAGCGTTAGCCATTTTTTAGGTATGGACACGCACGATTTAGGTGGTCGCAGTGCTATCCTGGAAACAGGCAATGTGATAACCGTGGAACCCGGTATTTATATACCGGAAGAGAAGCTGGGAATTCGCATCGAGGACGATGTTCTGGTAACAGAATCCGGATATTGCGTGCTATCCCAAAACATCCCCAAGGAAATTGCAGAACTGGAAGAGATTCGTAAAGCAGCTTTGGAAAAGAAATGACCACTGTAATATATCCCGGAACTTTCGATCCCGTCACCCTGGGTCATCTGAATATTCTGGAGAAAGCCTGTCTGATGTTCGATAGCGTTATAATGGCTGTAGCAGATCAAACCGGCAAACAAACAGCCTTCACTCTGGAAGAACGTTATCAGCTATGCAAAACAGCCACAGAAAACATGCCCAAGGTGCAGGTTACAATGTTTCAGGGTTTGTTTGTAGATTACGCTCGCAGCCAAAATTGCCGCATAATGGTTCGGGGTATGAGAGCTGTGTCAGATTTTGAATACGAGCTTTCTTTGGCTTTAACCAATAAAAAACTGAATCCCGATGTGGAAACAGTATTTCTGGTTCCCAGCCTCAGATACATGTATTTATCATCATCTATGATCCGTCAACTTGCAGCTTTGGGAGGTCCTTTGGAAGATTTTGTCCCATCCTGCGTAGCAAAAGCCCTTAAACGCAAGTTTTTTGTAGTTAACGCATAAATGGCAGAAAGAAGTAAAACCGAAAAGCTGGATAAAGCTGTAGTAGAGCGAAGCTTACCCGCAGATATAAATGCAGAAGCCGCAATACTTTCTGCGATGCTTATAGATAGTGATGTAGTTAGCAAGGGTATAGAGAAGATAAAAGAAGAATTTCTGTACCGCAATGCGCACAAGATAATCTTCCGCACCATGGAAGAGCTATTCAATGAAAGCATCGAAATTGATATTTTAACCATGATTAACAGACTGGAACGCAATAATCTGCTGGAAAAAATAGGTGGAATTCCATATCTAAACGAGATTGCAGACTTTGTGGTTTCCAGTGCAAATTTTGATTATCATCTGAATATTGTAACCGAGCAAGCCCTTTTAAGACATTTAATTTTGGCATCCAAGGGTATAATTGAATCCTGCTACACCGCTGCAAAGCCGGTAAAAACCATTGTGGATGAAGCAGAACAAGCAATTTTTACCATAGCCGAATTACCCAGCCATCAGGGTTTTCAGCGGATAGATACAATTAGTGCCGAAGTTTTGCATACTATAGATCAGATTGCCTCTACCAAGATTCCCGTAACCGGTGTAAGCACAGGATTTTCGGATCTGGACAGATTAACCGGTGGGTTCCGTCCTGGTCAGTTCATTATCCTGGCAGCCCGCCCTGCAATGGGAAAAACTTCTCTTGCGCTTAATATAGCCTCTCATGCAGCGGTAAACCTGAATAAAAAGGTTGGCATTTTCACCATGGAAATGGCTGCTGATGAAGTGATTATGAGGATGTTTAGCTCTGCCTCGGAAGTAAACATGGATAGCATGCTAAAAGGTTATGGCATGAACGAGGAAAAGCTGATCCGCATCATGCAAGCTTCGGAAGTTCTTTCCACCCGGCAAATATTCATAGACGAATCCGGTACAAATACTCCCCTGGATATAAGAGCTAAAACACGTAGATTAGCAGCAGAAGTAGGTGGTTTAGATTTGATTGTGATAGACTATTTGCAGCTTATGACCTTGCCCAGAGATAAAGATAACCGTCAGCAGGAGATCTCCGAAATCTCTCGTGCTTTAAAGATTTTAGCAAAAGACATGAAAATCCCGGTGCTTGCCCTGTCCCAGCTAAACCGCGCTGCCGAAACAAGAGAAGATAAAAGACCAAAGCTTGCTGATCTTAGAGAATCCGGAGCTATAGAACAGGATGCAGACTTGGTGATGTTTATCTACCGCGACGAATACTACTATCCGGATAAAACTGAAAAACCCGGTATAGCAGAAATTATCGTAAGTAAGAATAGGCATGGCTCCACCGGAAATGTAGATTTGGGCTTTGTGAAAGAATTCACCTTATTCCGCCCACTCGACAATATGCATGATTAGCAATCTTCTTGCCGGAACAGGTGAATTTACCATCTTCATTGGAAAAACACTGGCATGCTTTCCCTCGTTGGGAAAAAGACGCCGGGAATTTCTGATTCAGTTTAAGCGCATCGGTTATGATTCGCTTTTTTTAATAGCTCTCACCGCTGCCTTCACGGGTTTAGTAACCGCCTTGCAAGCTGTTTATCAATCCAAGGGATATATCCCGATGAATTTGCTAAGTGTGCTAATTGGAAAATCCACCATGATAGAGCTTGCTCCTGTGCTTACCGCTTTGGTGTTAACCGGAAAAGTGGGTGCCTCTCTTGCCGCAGAAATAGGGACGATGAGGGTTAGCGAACAAATTGACGCCTTGCAAAGCATGAATATTAATCCCTACCAGTTTCTTTATATGCCACGGGTTGCTGCAGGAATTATTGCTTTTCCCCTTATCACAATCTTTGCTAATGCTGTTGGGATATTATGCGCATGGTATTTCTCCTGGCTACGCTATGGCATACACTACTACACTTTTTTTAACAACATGCGCAGCTATTTTGAACCCTCGGATTTATGGGGTGGATTGCTGAAATCCCTGGTTTTCGGCTTCATTATCACTGGTTTTGCCTGTTTTCATGGTGATCGCTGTTTTGGGGGAGCGGAAGGTGTTGGCAGAGCTACCACGCAAACAGTTGTTTATTCTGCCGTAGCAATTTTGGTAATGGATTTTATGGTTGCCTGGGTGCTTTTTGGAGCTATGTAAGTGTTTCAGAGGCTTTCTCTTTGTTTATTAGTTTGCCTAAGTTTGTTCGCTTGCGGTAAGGCAGATAATAAATCTAAAACCGATAAATCGAAGTATAAGCACAAGCTTATTATCTATTGCACCGATGAATTCCGTAAATCCGGTTTGGAAGCCACTGTAGTTCCAGAGTTCTCTCAAAAATACAATTGTGCAGTTCAATTGGAACTATATCCCACTGTAGCAAGTTTGTGCATGGCAGTGAAGGATCCCAATAACGAAGGTAAGTTCGATTTGGCGATTGGTATAGATAATACTTTTGCTGCTTCCGAGACTATTGCGGTGCATTTTTCCTCTGCTCACGAACTAAACAAAGAGTCGCTTAGCAAAGAAAGCATCTTCGATACCAGCCTACGGCTTGTCCCCTATGCATATAGTAATCTCTGCCTGGTGTATAACAAAACAATTCTTGCCAGCCCTCCTGAATCCTTTGGAGAGCTGCAGGATGCCAAGTATTTAAATCAAATTGCCGTTTGTGATCCGCATGAATCAGGCGTGGGACGTGCTACTTTATTCTGGAGTCTTGCCCTATTTGGACCTGATGGCTACGAACATTTATGGAAAAGCCTGCGCAAGAATATCTATAAAAGCTATCCAGATAGAACCGAAGCCCTGGAAGCATTAAAACGTGGGGAATGCAACATCCTTATAAGCTTAAACACTATTCCTGCCTATTTGGAAGAGCTCGATCCACAAAGCAACACCTTTGATACCAGTATGCTAAAAGAAGGTAGCTATCAATACATTGAAGCAATCGGATTGCATAAATACAGCCCCAGTGCCTCTTTGGCAGGAAAATTTATGCGCCATTTCCTTAGCCCTGAAGCACAGAAAATGGTAGTATATAAATTGGGCATGTTTCCTGCAAATGCAAAAACACTGCTTCCCATGCATTTTTCCACCATTCCCTTCACTACTTACTCAGTAAATAGCCGTTTAAGTCAGCAATTAATATCCGAACAAGTAAACATTTGGCTTCAATTCTGGGATTTGCTGTTTGGCTATCAGGTGTATTGAGAAGTTGTTTTATGAATGATACAGAAGCCCCCTTCTCACAAATAAAACCACGCCTACATATTGTACTCTTTGAACCGGAAATACCCCAGAACACAGGGAATATCGGTCGTCTTTGTGTGGGAGCAGATTGTGATTTACATATAGTAAAACCTGCCCGTTTTCGCCTCGATGATGCTGCTATCAAACGAGCCGGATTAGATTATTGGCAACATCTAAAGCTGCATTTGCATAATTCTATTCAAGATGTTTTCTCTCAGTTTCCACCCAACCGCATCTTTCTGGCAAGCACCAAAGCCAAACATTGTTATTGGGATAATACTTATCAGGAAGGTGATGTTTTTGTTTTTGGTCCCGAATCCCGCGGTTTACCGGAAAGCTTGCTAAACAGCCATTACCCTAATTGCATCCGCATTCCCATGAGTGAAAAGATTCGCAGCATCAATTTGGCAAATTCTGTGGGAATAGTTATGTACGAAGCTCTTAGGCAGATTGCCCATCCCGAATTGCCATAATTAGCGGAAAGTATTCTACGTTCGTTGTTTAGGCATTAAAAAGACTCACCGGTGATTGTTTTGACCTTAAAAAGACTCACCAGTGTGCAGCTATAGCTTAGTGGTTACTGCTAACTTATTCCCGGCGTTACTATTTACAAATGAACTATGGTCTTTTTAGGGTTAAAATAAAAGAAACGATAAAGCAGATAAAGCAGCAGGCAAGTCTCTCTTTTTTCTCTTTCCCTCTTTTACTCTTTGTTTAAAAAGAAAAGAATACTATTCGAATAAGATGTAATTATATTCGGTAAAGGGAATTCGATATTGTACCGTCTTTATCGATGGATGGTCTCATTTTGTTTTAACTCGCAATTTTGTGAAAGAGGACATTTGAAAGCTGGGTTGGCTGACAATAAGGATTGTGGTTACTTTAAATTTGACAGGCAGGCGCAAAATTGAAAGTCAAAACCCGTGCGGGTGCAAAAAGGAAGGTAAGGATACCCTCCCCTAAAGTATAAAAAACTGGTCGGGATGACAGGATTTGAACCTGCGACCACTTGAACCCCATTCAAGTACGCTAGCCGGACTGCGCTACATCCCGAGCCGGTTATGCTCCTTAAAATTCTATCCCCCTTTTTTGACAAGGAAAAAATGAGGTTGACACCACAAGCATAGCAAAAAAATATCCCCAAATCGGCTTGGGATAGTAATTTCACGCCTTTAAAAAAAACTCACGGGAAACAAATGAGCCTTATCCAAGTAATAGATGCTGGCATGGAATTTGCCGGAAAACAGGTGCTGAAAGAGATAAACTGTACACTTGAGCACAACAGCCGGATTGGTTTAACGGGAATCAATGGAAGCGGAAAAAGCACCTTGATTAAGATGATGCTGGGTGTCTTAGCCCCCACCAGCGGAATAGTGCTGCGGGCAAAAAAATGCCGTATAGCATATTTGGCACAAAATATGGCGTTGGATCCCGGCTTATCCATGATAGGGCACATCAATAGTGCAAGGGAAGATATTGAATCTCTGCGTATAAGTATTAACCGCTTATCTGCCGAATTGCATAAGGAGCACGATCACATTATCGAAGAAACCCTAAAACGAGATCTGGATAAATTTCAGGCATTAGGCGGCGATGAACATGCCAATGAAGTAAAATATGTGTGCAATTCTCTGGGTTTTAGCGAAGCTGATTACGAAAAGCCTATCAAATTATTCAGTGGAGGCGAACAAACACGTATCTGTTTGGCAGCCATGCTGTTAATGCCATACGATATCCTAATTTTGGATGAACCCACCAACCATCTGGATATTGCTATGATAGGATGGCTGGAAAAGTATCTTACAAAAAGTGACAGACCCTTCCTGGTTGTTTCTCACGATCGCACTTTTTTGGATAACACGGTATCCACCATATACAATATCCGTGATGCGTCACTAAGCGTTACAAAAGGTAATTACTCCTCTTTCGCAGAAGCTGATGCGATAGCCAGAATGGCACAGGAACGTCAATTTGAACGACAACAAAAGTTTGTAGCCGAAACTCAGGCGTTCATTGCCAAAAACATTGCCGGACAGAAGACTAATATGGCTAAAAGCAGGCTTAAAATGCTGGCACGTATGGATATTGTGCAAAAACCCAAGGCAGAAAAGCAGGTTCACCTTAATATAAATGCCTCGAACCGGAGTGGAAATGATATCTACACTCTTGCCGATGTTGATTTTGGCATTCCCGATATCCGCAGCCTGGCAGAAAAAGTATTCCTGAAGGCACATTATCAGGATAGAATTTGTATCATAGGTCCCAATGGCTGCGGGAAAACAACCCTTCTGAAGATTCTAATGGGTGAAATGGAAATTATCTCCGGACAGCTAAAGATTGGGGCAAGCCTGCAGATTGGATATTACGATCAACATCAGCTTGCCTTGGATGAGGATATAACCGTTATGGATACTCTGTGGCAATTAGTGCCAATGGAAACCAGGGGTTATGTGCTATCGTGGCTTGCTCGTTTTGGATTTAGGGGTGACGATGTGGATAAAAGAGTGGGTGTTTTGAGTGGTGGAGAAAAATCCCGATTGTATTTATGCGTGCTAATTCATCAAAACCCAAATCTGCTAATTATGGATGAACCCACCAATCACCTTGATATTGCCATGAGTGATGAGCTGCTAAAGGCATTGCAAGATTACCGGGGAACCATTATTTTTGTATCACACGATCGCTACTTTATTCAGCATTTAGCCAGTAAGTATTGGGTTTTTCACAAGGCTGTGGAGGCAGGAGTGCTTTACCCCACCATCACAGAGCCGGATTGTGATTTATCTGCTGCCATAGATTTAGCTTTTTCCACTCCGGAATTATTTAAAAACCCTGTAGCCCCGCGCGAAAAGAAGAAGAAGCTTAACCCCTGGTATTTGGAACAGAAGCACAAGGAAATTGATACTTACATTGAGATTCTGCACAAGCAACAGGCAGAATTACATCTTATCCATCAGAAGCTGGCATCTTCCGATACCTACTCGGATGCGAATCTGGCAATGCAGCTTCAAGAAGACATGAAGAACCTGCAGAGCCTTATAGAAGCCACGCAAGATACTTTGGCAGATTTGGAAACTGAGTATTTGGAGCTAAGCTATGAAGCTTAGGCGCATTGGTTTCACCACGTCCTTTCCCGTGGAAGTGGTTTTTGCCGCAGGATGCATTCCTGTAGACCTGAATAACGCCTTCTTGACCCAGGATTCTGATTCTCACATCCATAATGCAGAGATAAAGGGATTTCCTCGCACTATTTGCAGTTGGATTAAGGGAAACTATAATGCAGCCCTGACTTCGGGGTTAGACCAGGTAATCGGCATAGTTCAGGGTGATTGTTCCAATGGCAATTCTCTGGTGGATATGATAGCAGAAGAAGGCATCCCCATTTACCGTTTTTCTTTTCCTCCGCAAAGATTGTATAATGATCTTGATTCTCAGATTGCCAAACTGGAAGCGCATTTTGGGGTAAGCCGATCTGATACCACCAAGGTTAAACTGCGACTTGATGAGATACGCACAAAACTACAGATTCTGGATAGTTGGACATGGAAAGAACGTCTGGTAAGTGGCAAAGAAAATCATCTGTGGCTGGTAAATTCCTCGGATTTCCAGGGTAATCCCGATAGATTCGAGGAAGAGCTGGATATTTTTATGAATATTGCTGCCCAGCGTGATCCTTTGCCGACTCACTTACGTTTGGCGTATTTGGGAGTCCCCCCCATTTACCGAAACCTATATGATACCATATCCGATTTGGGTGGAGATGTGCTGTTCAACGAAGTTCAGCGTCAATTCTCCATGCCTTTCAGCACTCCGGATATTGTGGAGCAATACCTGCAATACACCTATCCATATAGCGTTTTTGACCGCTTGAAGGATATCCAAACAGAATTGGATTGCCGCAGAATAGATGCTGTTATAAGCTACACGCAAAGCTTCTGCCATCTTCAGATAGACAATCTGCTAATTAAGAAATATATAGATATCCCCTTCCTTACCTTAGAAGGAGATCAGCCCGAAGATATGGATTCCAGAACCTTGCTACGGCTGGAAAGTTTTTTTGAGGTTCACGGCTAAAAGATATAACACTTTAGAAAAAAGACAGGAGAACAGCCATGCTGAATATCCCCTTAGAACAAGAAAGAATTACCTCATTTATTAGAGAGTACTGCCGTATCACAGGTTTCAAACACCTGGTGATTGGCTTATCCGGAGGAATAGATTCTGCACTTTCTGCAGCATTAGCAGTGCAAGCTGTGGGAGCAGATAATGTGTTTGCGGTAAACATTCCCTATCGCAACAGCCATCCGGATAGTGCTGCCGATGCCAATATCGTAGCCAAGCATCTTGGCTTGCAACTTACCACGATAGATTTAAGCCCTATGACAGATACGTATTTTGATTCATACTATCCCCAAGCCTCCAGATTGAGACGGGGAAATTGGATGGCACGCATCCGCATGAATGTTCTATATGATTTTGCTGCCTTGCATAATGCCCTGGTTGTTGGAACCGGTAACCGCACAGAATTACTCGTGGGATATTGCACACAGTATGGAGATTCAGCGTGTGCTTTCGAGCCCATTGGTCACCTGTACAAAACCGAGGTTTGGCAGATGGCACGCTATTTGATGATACCCGAAAAGATTATAACGAAAACCCCAACCGCAGACCTTTGGGAAGGGCAGAGTGACGAAGAGGAATTAGGCATCAGCTACAGTGATCTGGATGAGATTCTGGTGCATTTAACCGAGACCTTTGTGCAACCCGATTACCCCCTTGAAACCCTCAATAAAGTAAGGCAACTAATAGCCGGATCAGAGTTTAAGCGCAATATGCCTCCTGTGTTGGAGCGTAAGTAATGCTAAATCTGTTAAAAAGCAACCGCTGTAGTATTTGCTATACAGAACGTTTTGTAAGAGAATGCCCCAGAAAAAAGAGAAAAATCTGCTGGAGCTGTTGCAATAACCTCCGCTGCGATGCCAATTGCCCCGAGAGCTGCATATATTCTGCCAAAAGCTTGGAATCTAACCCCTTCCCCTCTTTCAAAACTGATTCAAGAGCAGAGGCAGTGGATGTGCTAAAAAAATCCATAGATTTCTGGGTGGGACGTCAGAATCCACATTTGGATAATAACTCGCCCATCAAATTTGCAGAAAACAGTAGCAAGGACATGCTTACATGGCTTTCCGGTTATCAGTATCCCCTCTATTTCCCTATGGCATACCTGATGCAAAAGCTAAAACTGCCTTATTCCCAATCCGACGATTTACCAAATCCAGAATCCTTTGCCGAGCAATATTTGGATGCAGTTATCCGCCTTGCCTATAATGAATTGCGCATTTTGACTATTAATACCAATCCCATGGACGATTTATCCATCCGTTATACAGAGATACTGCAAGCCTTACCATCTTTAAAACAACTAACCTCTTTCAGCACATTACATAGCGGTATTAGCGAGGATGGCGTAACAGCCCTGGTGTTTGTAGAGCTGAATCATAAACAAGATTGGACTGTGGTAGTTAGCAAAAGCACAGGTTCCTGGAAAATAAGACAAAATATTGCCGGTAGTCCACAGGCATATTTTGCTCAAAACAATGAATATACTATGATTGCAGAAGCATTGGGCAAAGGGGATGATGCCAAGGCTTGGGAATTAATTAGTGCAAACCTAAAAATCTATCCTGATAGTTCCGATCTATACTACTACCGTGCCTTATACTGGCAATTAGTTAAGCAACTGGATAAGGCTGCGGTGGATTTCTTTAATGCTGCTGCATTGGATGATGGC
>JAQVMI010000270.1 GCA_028703735.1 Candidatus Cloacimonadota bacterium
AGTGATACTCAGGAAAAGCTTCGCAATTATATCAGCAATACCTTTGCCACAAACCCATTACGTTATGTTCTTCTCGCAGGAGATACAGATGTAATACCTCACAGAGGTTTTGCAGTAAACCTTGGTCAGGGCAGTGAAAGTGATTCCGATATCCCTGCGGACATGTATTACAGTTGCTTAGATGGTAATTGGAATACTGATGGTGATAGCTCTTGGGGAGAAATGTACGAAGCTGATCTCGCTCCGGAACTGGCTATTGGCAGGTTACCTTATAACAGCGATACCGAGATATCCAATATGATAAACAAAATTATGAGCTACCAAATTGCTCCTGTGGAAAGCGAGATAAAATCTGTATTCTTTGCAGGTGAATGGCTTTGGGATGGACCAACCTGGGGTGGCGATTACATGGACGAAATGATTGGCGGAAGTAGTGCCTATGGCTATACTACTGTTGGTGTTCCCACTACTTGGAATACTACAACATTGTACGACAGAACCTATGGCTCTGCCGATTCTTGGGGAGCGAACCAAATTCGCCCAATTTTGAGCCAGGGTCCCAATTTGGTGAATCATCTGGGACATTCCAATACTACCTACACCATGCGGTTATCCAATAATCAGGTTTCTGCCACTACTATCACCAACGATGGTTCTTCGCATAACTACTCTATCTATTTCACTCAAGGATGTTATTCCGGTTCTTTCGACAACCGTGACACCAGCCCTGGCAGCTATACATCGGATTGCATAACCGAAAAGATGCTCTCTGTAGCCACATCTGCTGCTGGCATGATTGCTCATTCGCGTTATGGATGGGGACAGCAGGGAAGCACAGATGGAGCCTCTCAGTACCTGCATAGACAGTATATTGATGCCATTTTTGGAGAAAACATTAATGCTTTGGGTTACACTTTAGTGGATTCCAAAATTGATAATATCCCCTATATAAACAACACACCTGTGATGTATTGGGTAACATACGAAACCAATCTGCTTGGCTGCCCTGCTATGATGATCTGGTCTGATACACCTCAAACCGTAGTTGCCACCCTGCCCACGGAGTGGATGGTTGGCGTAAATAATTATCAGATCCCCACCAATGCTCCTTATGCAGATTTTGTTCTTAGAAACTCTGCTGGAACTGTTTATGATACAACTGCAGATGCTAATGGCATTATCACTATAAACTTATTGGAATCTCTTGTTCCCGGAACCCACCAGATATTTATCAATGCTCCCAATTTCTACACCTACGAGATGTCGATCAATGTAACAGCCGCAGAAATGCCTTACATTGTATGTAGCGGCATTCAATTTGCAGATCAGGATGGTTTGCATCACACAGGTGAGACCATTGCCATAAGCTTCTTTGCAAAAAACGTGGGTATGGTGGATTTGAATCAGGCAGGAACCATTACTCTTAGCTCCAGCTCTCCAAATATCCAGGTACTTAACAATAGCATCTCTTTTGCTGCCATAGCTTCCGGAGATTCTCTTGCAATGGCTAATGCTTTTCAGGTGCATGTAACCGGCAATTTTGCAGATAACAGCCGTGCTGCCTTGAATTTTACAGCAAACTTTGCCTCTTACAGTTCACAATCCACGGCATTCCTACCCTTGAATGCTCCCAATTTAGCCCTTCCCTCTTATCAGATTAATAACGCCACCATGGTGGTGAACCCGGGTGACATACCTTCCATAAGCTTTTCTGTATCTAATACCGGAAGTGGAAATGCTTATAACCCTATGCTGATTCTTTTTTCGGAATCCCCTTATGCCACCTTGTCTCATTACGAATTAGAGCTTACCCCAATAGGGCATAATAGCACCACAGATTATACCAATGCTTTCACACTTCAGATTTCACCTTCGGCAGAGATTGGCAGCAGCATCAATATCAGCTACATGCTCGGTTCCGAAAATGGCGAAGTGGTGGAAGGCAATTTCATGGTTTATATTGGAGCTATCAGCTATAGTTTCGAACCGGATTATCAAGGCTGGATAAGCCAGAGCCTTACTACAGGCTTTACCAATGAATGGCACAGATCCAGCACCCGCAATAATACACCCAATGGACAGTATTCTATGAAGTTTGGTGGTGCTGGCAGTGCTCAATATTCTGGTAGTGCCTATGGATCTCTTATTAGCCCCGTAATGAATGTAAGCCCCAATTCACAATTGAAATTCAACCATTGGATGCAAGCCGAAAACCATGAAACAAACACAGCTTATGCCTGGGATGGCGGAATGGTTCAGATGAGCCTGAATGGTGGATCATGGACGCAGATAGCCCCAGTGGGGAACTATCCTTACCGGATTTATAACAACACTGCCTCTCCTTTTGCCACAAACACCTATGTCTATTCCGGTAGCTTTGGTTGGACAGAGGCTGTTTTTGAACTGGGTAACGTTAATGGCACAGCCCAATTCCGTTGGGTATTTGGTAGCGATGGTTATGTGGGAGGAGAAGGCTGGTATATAGACGATGTGCATCTCACCGGAGTTGTGGCAAACGAAGATAATATTATGCCCAGTGTAACTTCTGTGCAGCTTTACGAAAACTTCCCCAATCCCTTTAACCCAAACACTACTTTGCGCTTTTCCCTTCCTGCAAAAACCCCTGTACGTCTGGAGATATTTAACGTTAGGGGTCAGATAGTTAAAAGCCTGATAGATACAAACCTTGGCTCAGGACTGCACAATGTTTCCTGGAATGGCAAGGATAATAATGAACGCAATGTAGCCAGTGGAGTTTATTACTATAGGCTTAGCACAGCTCAAGGTATTCAAACCAGAAAAATGATGCTATTAAAGTGATGGTAAGGATAACTCCCAAAAGCAAAGTTATTGTGCTCACTGGAGCAGGGATAAGTGCAGAGTCTGGCATTGGTACGTTCCGTGCTGCTAATGGACTATGGGAAAACCATAATGTTCAGGATATAGCATCACCGGAAGGGTTCAAGCGCAATCCCTGCCTTGTGTGGCAGTTTTATAAAAAGCGTTGGCTGCAAAGCCAGGAAGCCATGCCAAATCCAGCTCATTTTGCCTTGGTGAAGTTAGAGCAGTATTTAGGGGATGGTTTTCGCCTGATAACCCAAAATGTAGATGGACTTCACAGCAGAGCTGGAAGCTCCAGGGTGTGGGAAATTCATGGCAGTCTAAACCGCTGTTATTGCACAAATTGTGGAGTTTCTGCTGCCATGCAGGATATTGATCTTACTCAGGATATTCCCTTATGCCCCAAATGTGGTTCCTCTTTAAGACCGGATATTGTGTGGTTTGGCGAGATTCCCTATTTCCTTTTCGAGATAGAAGGTGCAATAAAGCAGTGTGATTACTTCATAATAGTGGGCACAAGCGGAGTAGTGTACCCTGCTGCCGGTTTTGTTTTAACGGCAAGTTTAATGGGTGCCAAAACTATTGCTTTAAACTTGGATGAACCAGATAATATTGGCTTTATCGATACCTTTTATCAGGGTAAATCAGGAGAAATTCTGCCTGCTTTGATCGAGGAATGGATAAAGCCCTAAACCCCTAAAGAGAGTGTAATGCTAAAAACTTTCATCGTGGGGCATCGCAATCCGGATACAGATTCGGTATGTGCACCATATTGCTATGCCTGGCTAAAAACCAAGCTATTCCCCGAGCAATGCTTCATCGCAGGAGTTTTGGGTAGCCTGAACCCTCAAACACAATTTATCTTTGACACACTGGGCTTGGAACCACCTGCTTTCATTAGAGATGTGCATCCCAAAGCAGAAGATATTATGCTAAGCAATATATTTACAGTTAACCAGGATGATCCGGTTGGTTTAGCCACACAGCTTATAGATGAGCATAAGGTTCGCACTATTCCGGTGGTG
>JAQVMI010000271.1 GCA_028703735.1 Candidatus Cloacimonadota bacterium
TCAGCGAAGTTCAATGAGTTACTAAAGAAATCCCTTTCTAAAAAAAAATAGCTTGACAAGTATTTGTAGTGCTTTAGCTTTGGAATTGGCTTAAAAAAAAGGCTCTCTTTCAAAGCGAGTGGGTAACTTTTGTCATTCCGGACTTGATCTGGAATCCAGTTTTTACAAACCACATTGTGTAAATGCTGTAATATGTTGGTTAACAGCATGTTATCACTGTAATAATTCTAAAATGGATTCCTGCCTTCGCAGGAATGACAAGTAAAAAAACCTCTACCCACTTAGTTTGAAAGAGAGCCTAAAAAAACATTTTAACAGATTACAAAGGAGAGAGGTGGACAATGAACAGAAAACTAAAACGTGCTTTATTTATTGGTGGTATGGTGGCTGTGGGAGTTCAGAGCTTTCGGTCATACAGAGTATTTAAAGAGATTAAACCCTTAGAGAAAGAGCTATCCGAATACTTGCATTCATTGTATGGAGAAACCCCTGAGTTTCATAGCTCTATGATTGTGAATCTGTTTATCAACGTTGATGTTACAGTATTATTCAGCCCAGAGTTTTTAGCTATCCATACTGACGTGGAAGAGGTTGTCCGGCAGTATCTTTCCGACAACTGCCCCATGATATGTAAAAGCCGTCTAACCGTTATTGTAGAAGATAACACTATGAGTAAAGCAGAGATAATAAAAAAGCATAGCCCAAAAATGTACAAACTCTTCGGACCCCTTATCGAGAAAAAGCTGAAAGTTGCCGAAGCTAAGGAAACGCCAAAAGAATAGCACTTTTACCAGTATTATTACCAAAAATATTCTGATGAAAGAGGTAGTGATAGTGCATTCATGCCTCTTTGTAAAAAAAATTACTTAAGGAGATGGTATGAAATACCCTAAAACACGCAAAGACACCACCGAAGAAGATTTCTTTGGCATTAAGGTTGCCGATCCCTATCGTTGGCTGGAAGATGATAATTCCGCCGATACTATAGCCTGGGTGAAAGAACAACAGCTACTCACCGAGGCTATCTTAAATGAATATCCGCAGCGTAAAAGCATGCTGAAGCGTTTGCAGGAGCTTAATGACTATCCCAAACAGGGCTGTCCGATTAAACGTGGGGACTGGTATTATTATGCCAGAAATGATGGCTTGCAGAACCAATGGGTAACCTATCGAAAAAAGAGCATGGATGGTGAAGAGGAGCTGTTTTTTGATCCTAACACACTATCCGTAGATGGCACTACCACTGCCCATCCGGTTGGGCGTTCCAAAGACCATAAGTATTTTGCTTATCAAATATCTCAATCCGGTTCTGATGCCGGTGAGTTTTGGATTATGGATACAGAAACAAAGACCTTTTTGGCAGACAAGCTGCTTAATATGCGTCATTCCGGAGCATCCTGGTACAAAGATGGTTATTTCTACAGCCGCTATGATGCCCAGCAGGATTATCAACAGCAAGACCAGAATCAAAAGATTTACTATCACAAGCTTGGTGATCCCCAAGAACAAGATAAGCTTATCTATGAGGATTCCGAGCACCCCTTGCGGTTCAACCATCCTGCTGTATCTGATGACCAGAAAACTCTGTTTATTATTGTTTCACAGGGGACATCAGGTAATAGTGTGCTCTATAAACCCATAGATGATGAAAATGCCCCCTTCAAATGTTTGTTTGAAGGTTTTGAATTTGACGGCTATCATATAGATGCTTATGAAGAGGGCTATGTTTACCTGTTCACCAACAAAAACGCCAAAAACTTCCGGCTGTTAAAAGTTTCTCTAACAGACCCCGCTGAAGACAAATGGGTGGAAATAATCCCAGAGAGGGATTATCTGCTGGAAAGTGTGCACCTGGTGGGAGGTAAAATCATTGCCATGTTCACCAAGGACGTGCAAACCAAGATAGAGGTTATGGATACTGATGGTAACTTTCTGTATCCCATAGAGATGCCATATCAGGGAACCGCTGCTTTTATGTTCAGTGAAAAAGAGGACAAGGAAGGTTATTTCTATTTCTCCTCTTACATCCGACCCGATGAAAGCTATCATTATGACGTTCCCAATAACAAACTTAGCTTCTATCACCGTGATCCTATTAAAGCTGAGGTGCAGGATTTGGTTTCCGAGCAGATTTTCTTTGCTTCAAAGGACGGCACGCAGGTACCCATGACCTTGGTTTACAAGCAGGGGATGGAGAAAAATGGCAATAATCCGGTGTTTCTATACGGTTATGGGGGATTCAATATTCCCTTGCTACCATGGTTCAATATCAACCGCATGGCAATGCTGGAAAAGGATAACGGCATCATAAGCGTGGTTGTAAACCTGCGTGGAGGTAGTGAATACGGCGAAAAGTGGCACGAAGCAGGTATGCTGCTAAATAAGCAGAATGTGTTTGACGATTTTATCGCTGCTGCAGAATACCTGATTGCAGAAGGCTATACTAATCCATATAAAATAGCCATCAACGGTGGTTCCAATGGCGGTTTATTAGTGGGAGCCTGCCTTACTCAAAGACCAGATTTGTTCAAAGTAGCCATTCCCAGCATGGGTGTGCTGGATATGCTTCGCTATCATAAGTTTACCTGTGGATGGGGTTGGATGGTGGAATATGGCAATCCGGAGGAAGAACAGCACTTCCAAAACCTGCTGAAGTATTCACCCCTGCACAATGTAAAGCCTGGAGTAAAGTATCCTGCCACTATGGTTACTACTGCCGATCATGATGATCGTGTGATTCCCGGGCATTCGTTCAAGTTTGCCGCTACCCTACAGGAACATGCCGATCAGGATTTGCCCTTGCTGCTCTACACCCAATTCCAATCTGCTCATGGAGCCAGCAGCATGACAAAAGGACTGGAACTTATAGCCGATATCTATTCCTTTGTATGCTTGTATCTGGAAATATAGAAAGAACCGTTGCTTATTTCTGCGAAAAAGGGGAGGGGTGTCAATCTCCAAATTGACACTTGCTGATTGTGAGATTGGCAGCCCCCTCACCTTTTTTCATATAAAAACCTAACGCATAATGCCTTAGAATATGGAGGAGATTATGAAACACGGAATACTGGTTTTATTCCTGTTGATAGTGGGATTAACCTGTCTGTACGCCAATACGGATAAAAGCTTTGATTATAGCAAAGCGTGGAAAGAGATCGACAATACCGAAATGGAGAAATACCCCAAGACTGCTTTAGAAAAAATTGACAGTCTATATCAGGCTTCTGTGAAAGACCAGCGTAGTGAAGACCAAATAAAGGCACTGGTCTATCTGATGTCACTAAAAACCTTTTTAGCGGAAGAGTCTGACCAGATAGTTTTCGATCTGATAGACGAAAACATCCGCGGCGCAAGCTTTCCGGCAAGCGCAATCCTGCATTCCATTCGGGCAGAAATGTACTGGTCATATTACCAAAGCCACTATTATACAGAATCTCAGCGTAGCGAAGTGGTGAATTTTACTCCGGGGAAGATTGATACCTGGGACATGAAGTCTTTGGCTAAAGTCGCAATTAATGAATTCAGAATCTCCTTAGAACGGAGCAGGGAACTAAATGCTATCCCGCTGACAGACTATCCTGTTTTGTGTAAAAATGGTGATGAATTTGGCATGCAAGCCCGCCCTACTCTGTATGATTTACTGGCACATAGGGCTTTGCAGCGTTATGATGCAAATACAAGCGGGTTTTCGGTATTATTTGATAATTACCCTTTTGACGATGCCTCGCTGCTTAGTAATGCACAGGAATTTGCACAGCTACAGTTTACCCCTGCAGATAGCACTTCCGGTAAATACCTAACCTTGCGGTTGTATCAGGATTTGATCAGTTTACATCTTAAAGACAAGGACGCTTTC
>JAQVMI010000272.1 GCA_028703735.1 Candidatus Cloacimonadota bacterium
AAGATTGGTATAGAGATAATTACTGGGATCAATTGTCTCCATCCAGCTTAGCCACACTTCGTTATTTGGGCTAACTGCCAGGTTAAAGCGGCTTATTCCAGTAGTAGAATTAATCTCTGTGTGATTCTGCCAAGCCATCTGCGCAGCGGAATTTACCTTATATAAATGAAGCGAATTTATATAGTTACCCGAAGATACCAGCGTAGTTACATAAACCCCGCCATCAGTAGAAGGAGAAGCTTCAAATCCGTTTATATATACTTGGTTGGCTGCAATGCTTAGTGATACAATTTCCGGGAAAAGCAGATTTCCCATTGCATCCATTTTTTGCAGTTGGATTACATTGTTTTCTATCAAGTATAGAAAATAATTTCCATCGGAGCTGCGAAGCATATCGAATTGCTGAGGAACCAATGTACTGGGGCTTAAGAGTGGATTCGTGCCCACCAAATCTCCTTCATCATTTATCCTAAGCAGAAAATCGCAGTATCCTTCCCCTGAAATCCAGGATCTACTCTTTACAATGATACCACCGCTTCCATCTATATAAGAATCCAATTCCGTTAAGCTGGATTGGGGATAAATAATGGAGGATGGCCATTGGTTAATGCCATTGGCGTTCAAATTCATAATGGAATAGCCCACAATGGGATTGGAGACAGGATAAACAACATACATCCCACCAATATTGTTTGGCAAAATACTAAAAACATTAGTACTCCAAGAGTAACTATTAATTTGCAATCCTGAAGGTGACCATAATATCTGCCCTGCCATGCTAAGCTTCTGAACAAAGTACTCCAGCCCGGTATATTCTGGAGAGTATTCGCTGTAAAGAATCACGATGTTTCCATCGGAGGTGGCTTCAGCCGCAATAATCCTTTGTTCTATGGGATTGCTAACTATGGCACGGGGGGATTCCCACAAAGGATTGCCATCGGAACTAAGCTTTTGAGCATAGATATCGGAATTACCTGTGCTGGTGTCATTCCAAAAAATCATCATAGAAGAATTGGGCATCTGAACCTTTACGCCATCGAAACCCAGATATTGAGCGTTCCTAAGTAAAACAGGAGTCTGAGCGAAAAGTGTTAAGCAAAGCAGCCCCAAAAGTAGGACAAAAACAAGCTTCTTCATCGTATCTCCTTCAACAATAATGCAGTATGCTACAGCGTATTCTGGTGTGAGCACTGCTATCTATTGCTAATTTTGGATTATTAATAAGCAATGTTTGTTCCAAACCGGGGAAATAAATCATCTTTGTAAGAATCGATAATAAAAAGAAAAGGGCAACCATCCGGCTGCCCTTTTATGGAGAGATTGGGGGATTATTTCTTTTTTGTAGGTTTAGCGGCAGGCTTTTTGGCGGCAGCAGGCTTAACAGCTTTGGTTAAGCCTTCCTTGTGTGCAAACCACCAATCATAACCCTGCATTTCACCTTGCTTAATTTTTTCTTTGCGTTCGTTGGCAGTTTTCACATCCTTGGCGGGAGGGATAATTACACGATCACCAATCAGCTCGTTAATAGGCCAATTTGCAGGCATGGCACAGGCGTTATTATCCGAGTATTGCATTGCTTCCACGGCTCGCAGTATTTCTTCCATATTACGTCCTAATTCCTGAGGGTAATAGAAGATTATCCTGATGATGCCTTTGGCATCTACAATGAATACTGCGCGGACTGTGTTTGTCCCTTTTCCGGGATGCACCAAACCCATTCTATCTGCCACTGCACCGGTATCGGCAATAATGGGGAATTCAATTTCCACACCGATATTTTCCTTGATCCATTCTTCCCATTTGATGTGGGCAAAAACCTGATCTACACTAAGACCAATAAGCTCTGTGTTCAAAGCTCTGAACTTTGGATATAGCTTTTGGAAAGCTACAAATTCTGTGGTGCATACAGGTGTAAAATCGGCAGGATGGCTGAAAAGCACAAACCACTTTCCTGCCATATCCTTGGGTAGATTAATTTCACCACGAGTGGTAACAACTTTCATTTCGGGGAATTTATCCCCCAGTAAGGGCATTCCTTCTTTGTTTTCCATCTTTTTATCTCCTTTTAATGTTTTTCTATATAACAAGATAGGGCGTTATTGGCAATAGGCAAATCAAAATGTAAAGTTATGGGTTATTATATACTTATAATCAGGATGAATGAGAAATTATTCATGTTACCATGCTTGAATTTCAGGTAATCCCCTCGTGATTCCCTCGTGAACCCCAGGTCGCACGAGGGAATCACGAGGGAATCTCCTGAGGTTTACCAGAAATTCGTTCAGGAGCCTGGCAGGTACTTATGGCTCTATTTTACAAGGAGGGGAAAGAGGTTTTTTCTGCATGTCATTCCTGCGAAGGCAGGAATCCAATTTATAATTGTTCCAGCGATAACATGCTGTTAACCAGCATATTACAGCAGCACCACGATGTGGTTTGTAAAAACTGGATTCCGGATCAAGTCCGGAATGACAAAGGTTGCCCACTTAGTTTGAAATAGAGACGTATTTAGGGGGTTCCAATAATGCCTTACCTCCTGCAGAAAACGTTGATTGATTAGGCAAAATTACCGTTCAGGGATAAGCAGAAGAATATTGCGCTTGACTGCAAATCCAGCATTGATTAGCGTGGCAGCATGGAAAATATGGCAGATACAAAGCTACTTTGGTTAGGAGATAGTGTCCCCTGCCAAAGATATTCAGAGCTCTATAGTCGGCACCCAAAGGTACTGAACTTCAAGAATAAGGAGTTAGTTATCTCGCTGTGTGCCAAATCTCTATGCCCGGGTCCCTACAGAATCGGGCTGGATGTGGATGATGTGGAAAGCATTACAAATATAGAGCTTAGCTCAAACTGCCTGGTGATAAATGATAGTTACCGCCTGGAGGTAAATCCTAAGAACATTTGGAGCTGCCCAATTGGTGAAAAACTTGGGTTTACCAATCCAGTTAAAGAAATAATCTGGCAGAATTGGATAGCCTTTGTTACCCGGCTTTCCCCTAATTGTGTAATGCAGCAAGCCCTGCAGCATAGGGGAGTCAAACCTGGCTTTCAAGGCTGTGTTGCGGAAAGCTATCGGCGGGGAATAGATTATCTTATGGTGGAAAACTGGATGGATGCAGTGCCATGCTTTAAACGCATAGGGCAGGGTTTAACTCCTGCTGGTGACGATTTTTTGGTAGGATTGCTGCTTGGACTTGCCTGGCTACACAGGATGCAAAAAAAAGAGTTGTCAAAAATCGCAGAGCTTATTTATCGTGCTTCCCTTGGTTCAGATGCTTTGGTTAACACATTTATGCTACAGACAATAACCTTGAACCTGGATTATGACTGGAGTATGTTTTTACAAATGCTGAACAGCGGTGCATATCCGGAAAGTTTGCTGTGGCAAGATAAGGTGAAAAGCGAAGGTTCCAGTTCCGGAGCAGATAAATTAAGTGGTTTCTATACTGCTATGGCTATATGTATAGATAAGATAAGAATAGATATCTTAAGGAAGTTATTATGAAAGTTAAGGCAAGTATTATACAAGGCAAATACTTGGATTCGGTAAAGCTGATGCTAATCTCCAAACGCCTGCGTGAGGAAAAAGGGATAATTGATGCCGTGGCAATTCTGGCAACCAAGGAAAACCTTCAGATTTTGGCAGCGACAGATATGCTGGTTCCAGAAATTAGCGAAGCCGCAGAAACGGATCTGGTGGTGGTGATTAAAGCCGATGAAGATTCAATTGCAGATGCGGCAGTGCTTCTAGCTCATCAATTAGTAAACCAGCCTCCCGCAAAAAATGGGGGGGAGGATAGCAAACTTGCGCCCACAAATCTGCAAGCAGCCATCAAGCAAAT
>JAQVMI010000273.1 GCA_028703735.1 Candidatus Cloacimonadota bacterium
GTTAAAAGGGGTGGGATTTATTCCCTCCCCTAACTTTTTTATGCTATTAACAATATGAATTCCAAGATGCAAGAGAGCCAAAATTTAAGGAATCTACATGAACCCAATTGAAGCAATCAACCCAGAGGGTAAGCATAGAATTGAACTGATTCGCAAAGAGATAAAAACACTTAGAATAACTGTCTATTCTGCTACAGGCAGGATAGTAGTCACTGCACCTAAAAACATGGAAGAGCAAAAGATATGGTCTTTTGTGGAAGCAAAAATGCCGTGGATTAAGCAGAAGCTTTCCAAGACAGCTTTGATCGAACCAAAACCAGATTTATCTTACACAAGCGGGGAATATCACAGGCTGGAAGGTAAAAACTACAGACTGGAAGTGATAGAAGGCAATTTCATTAACCGAATCAGCGTGGTATCGGACACCATACAGTTACAGGTGCAACCCGGAACTTCTATGCTGAGGAGAAAGGATTTGTTAGAGGCATTGTATCGTCAGCGTTTGGGGCAGAGGATGCAGAGCATAGCAATTCGTTGGCAACAAATAATGGGTGTGAAAGCGGATGAATGGAGAATAAAAAAGATGAAGACCCGCTGGGGATCGTGCAATATAAAAGCGAAACGCATCAATATAAATTTGGAACTGGCAAAGAAATCTGATGAATGCCTGGAGTATATAATAGTGCACGAACTGGGGCATTTTTTCGAAAGATACCATAATGCAATTTTCTATGGGGTTATGGATAAATACCTCCCGGATTGGAAGAAACGGAAGCAAGATTTGAATGAAGCATGAGGCTTTTTCTGCAAAAGCAAATCATTGAGCTATGCAAGAGAGCTCTTTAGTTAGTTTGCCTTGCTTACCATTGCGGATTTACACAATTCTTAGTTATTCTGGATAAATACCGCTCCCAGATTATCGGGTGCTTCTTTCGCAGTTATAGATTGATACATGTCACCCACTCGTTTCGAAAGTGGGGTAGGCTGCGATAATAGCTCGATCAGGCTATTGTCATCTATCACTTTGCGCAGTCCATCTGTTGTAACAATAAGGATATCTCCGGGTGCAAACTCGAAATGGTTAAAGGTAAAATCGCAGCGCATTTTGTCTTTTTGCGACCCCAGGTAACTGGTGATTGGGCTATTGAACACAGTATCATCCAAAACATGTGGGGCTGTAATACGGGAGATGGTGCCTCTCTTAATCAACAGGATTTCAGAATCCCCCACATTCACAGTTAGCAAGCCTTTTTCGGAGATCAATAATCCACACAAAGTAGTGGCAGATTCTCTGAATAACCCCATTTTGTGATTCAATTGCACCAGCCTGGAATTTGTAAAGGTTAGCAAATCTATAATCTCTGTTTCACTATTTGGAGATAGCTTATAGTTGATGGAGCTAAGAGCTTCCAAAACGAATTGAGCAGCATTCTCGCTGTTTTCCATGCTCCCAATTCCATCTGCCACAAAGCAATTTACCGCAGGTAGCAAATCCTGGGAAAACACACCATCATTAATAATTCTGCCATTTACTAACACCCTATCCTGATTCTTTTTATGCGGGGTTCCCACATTGCAAAAGTATGATATGTTGAACATAGCTGTTTCTCTCCTTTTTTATCTGATACCAGCTAACGAAAATGCAGGAAAGCCTCCTGCATTCTCGCCAACCTGGTTAATACTTGTGTATAGGTTACACGGAAATTACTTCCACAACCTCAGGAATTTCTTCCTTTACAATTCTTTCGATTCCGGCTTTAAGAGTTAGAGTTGCCATGGGACACCCATTACAAGCTCCTTTTAGGCGTACTTCCACAACATTGTCTTCGCGGATATTAATAAGCTCCACATCTCCACCATCGGCTTGAATGGCAGGGCGGATCTTATCCAATACGGTTTCGAGCATTTCTCTGGTTATCATTTGTTTTCCTATGTTAGTTTATTTCGCTAAGCTGATAGCTAATTCTTTTCCGGAAGGATAGATCAGGTTTAGGGAATTCCCTTCCACTTGGGCTACCTTTACAGATTTTGTTTCGTCGCTAAGATACCAGGAGCCATTCTCTGGATTGAAGCTTAGTTCCACATGTGCTCCACGGTTTGGTCCCTTGGTTTCACTAACGATAATCTTGTTTTGGCTAATCTTCAATTGGTAAGTTTTGTCACCACTGCTGGCATACTTAATTACTTCATCACCCGAATTCATCGCCATGGGGTTTGTTCCGGTCCAGAATTCAATCGTGTTAAAAAATACTACATCGATGAATGCTGCAAAACCATATACAGGTACAAAATTCATCACCCAGAAAGCAACCTGAACCAGATACTTATCTCCCAAAGTACCATTCCAGTTATACACTTTTTTTGTTAGGGACATGTTGCCATAACAACCGAAGACGCCAACTACGATAAATACTGCAAGCAGGGCGATACTGATGAGACGAGTAAGTCTTTTCATTTCTTTGTTCTCCTTATTTCTTACTGTTCTATTTTATGCAAGTCCCGCGTGGTAAGGTAATAAAACGCAGGAATAATCACCAGAGTAAGGAAGGTGGAAACAATTAGCCCCCCTACAGATACTATGCCCATGGATTGGCGGAACTCTTTACCCGAACCACCTATTCCCAATACCATAGGTAGCATTCCAACCACAATAGATAGTGTGGACATAATAATAGGTTTCAGCTTTAGTTCTCCAGCTTCCAATAACGCATCATGAGCACTGAATCCCAATTTGCGTTTCACATTTACATAGTCTAATATAAGTATAGCGTTATTTACCACAATGCCAACCAGCATTATTATGGACATCATAGAGAAAAGGTTCATAGATTGACCCGCAAAAAGCAGAGCCAGAATAACACCTATCAATGCAAGTGGAACTGTAGCCATAATTAACAGCGGTTGGGCAAAGCTCTCCAGAATTGCGGCAAGCAACATATAGGTAAGTAGCACTGCTAACAAAAATGTACGCAACATATCTGTAACAGTAGAGGTTAGCATTTCTGCATCACCACCCCAAACAGCCCCGTATCCATTGGGATAATTAATCTCATCCAAGCGTTGTTTAACCCCGGATACCACGTCACCAAGATTTGCTCCACGGGCAACATCTGCGGTGAATTCGATGCTCTTATAGCGGTCACGATGGGTAATTTTGTTTATCCCAGGTGCAAAATTTACGTCTGCAAGCTGAGATAGCAGATACGATTTGCCAAAAATGGTTATACTTAGGTTCATTATCTTTTCGGGAGAATCCACTGCTTCTTCATCCAGGGAAAGCTTGATATCATATTGATTACCAGCTTCTCTAAATTGGGTGGATACCATTCCTTCCACAGAGGCACGTAATGCCATGGCTAAATCATATACACTTGCTCCGATCTCTGCCATTTTTTCTCTGCGGGGATACAAAGTTAATTCCGAACTACCGCTACGGGTAGAGGTATCCAGATTCACTAAACCAGGGGTAGAATAAATCTGTTCGAATACCTCTTTTTTGATGGATTCCAAACGGTCATTATCTTGTCCTTGCAAGAAAAACACCACAGGAGACTCGTCTCCACCCATAGAAGAAGCGGCACTTACCTTTATTCTGGCATTGGGGATATCAGAAAGCTCTCGTGTTAAAATATTAACCATTTCCGCCGTGCTTTTCTTGCGTAGTTTCTTATCCACCAACTTAACATCAGAGGATGCCAGATTAGTTCCGGTATCTATCATTCCCTGTGAACCAAGATTGGTAACAAGATGCTGAATCTCTTTATGTTTGCTGGCTCGCTGTTGGATTTCACTTAAAACCTTGGTAGTCTGAGCCAAATTGAAGCCTTGGGGTAGCTCT
>JAQVMI010000274.1 GCA_028703735.1 Candidatus Cloacimonadota bacterium
GATCTACGGAATGGTGGGTGGTAGCTTGTCTAACATACCCTATATTTTAGAATTAATGAAAAGAACAAGGCTTCCTTTTGCAATACATATTGCAGATGACTGGATCAACAGAGGTTATTTTGGATTATTTGAGTTATTTTACAGGAGAAAGCTTCACTTTGCTTTTGCTAAAGTACTTCAGCAGGCTTCCAGAGTGCAGGTTATTTCTGATAAAATGTCCAAAGTTTACGAAAACAGATATGGCGTAGAAAGTGATGTGTTTTACAATCCTGTTGATCCATCTGTATGGAGTATTTGTAAGAAAGTTCCATTTTCTTCCAGAAATGAAGTCAAACTTGCGTACACCGGAACGATTGAAAGATATCATTTGGATGGGATTATGATACTGGAAAAAGCCTTGGCGATCTTGAAACGCAAGGGAGTTAATGCAAAACTATATATCTATGGCATTATAAAGGATGAGTTTACTTTGAAAAAAGTACATAGTTTATCCAATGTCTCTTATTTGGGAATTCGCAGCCCTAATGAATTGGCATTAGAACTGGTTCATTACGACATTATGTTCTTGCCTTTCTCTTTTGATAGAAGGATGTGTAAATCAACCAAGTTGTCAATGCCGACAAAGTTATCTGAATACATGCTATTGCCTCAACCAATTCTCATGTTTACTCCACCTCATCAGGCTGTTACAGAATTAGCAAAAAAGAACGGTATTGCTTATCTTGTTGAAAAAAGAAGTTCAAAAGGATTAGCCCATGCAGTTATTGATTTAATCGAAAATCCAGAAAAAGCAAATGCCATATCAAACGTAGCGAGTGCTTACGCAAATGAGCACTTAGTAAGTGATGTGGTTTGTGTTAATTTCTATAAGTCCTTGTTGGGGATGCTATGATAGCTATCATTCTTTCTGGAGGATTGGGCACTCGTCTTAGACCATTTACTGAAATAATTCCCAAACCGCTCCTTCCCATAGGCGAAAAAGCAGTACTCGAAATTCAGATCGATCATTTAAAGGAGCATGGCTTTAATCACATTTTTCTTGCTACAAACTATAAATCGGACTACATAGAGAATTTCTTTGGCGATGGCAGCAAGTATGGGGTTAAGCTTACAATTAGTAAAGAAGATAAACCATTGGGGACTGCTGGACCTGTCAAACTGCTTAAGAACATTCTTACAGAGCCTTTTCTGGTAATGAATGGAGACATCCTAACCCAGTTAAATTATAGCGGTTTATACCGTTTTGCCATGGAGCAAGAATCGCTTTTAACTATCAGCACAAAAGAAATAGTAACCCCATTTCAATTTGGAAACATCTTTACTGAAGGAGATTATGTAACGGGTATAGAAGAAAAGCCTGATTTTCGCACTACTATATTAGCCGGGATTTACATTTTCAAACCAGAGATTTTAGGCTTAATCCCAGATGACACATACTATGGGATGGATACTTTGATTAAGACCATGATTGCCAAACAAATGCCTATTACACATTATCCCATTAAGGAATACTGGCTGGATATAGGGCAGATAACCGATTATGAGAAAGCCCAGGAAATATATAAAGAGCATTTTCAATAGAATCCACTAATTACACGAATTTTCACGAATTACACCTTATAGGTTTTAAGAAGGGTTTTGAAGTTTCCCCACCAGGGCTTTTCAAACAACATAATCTTTCAATTGGTTACTGATGTCGTATCCGGTATGTCAGTTTTATTGTGACCCTACAAGCTTAGCGTATCACTTTAATTGTTGTTACTTTTTATTTGTGCAAATTAGTGTAATTCGTGGATGGAGAAAAATATGAAAGTTTTAGTAACCGGAGCCGATGGCTTCATCGGCTCTCATCTTACCGAAGCCTTATTAGCAGAAGGCTATAGTGTAAAAGCCCTGTCTCAATATAACTCTTTCAATTACTGGGGCTGGCTGGAAGATATAAAGCCTTGTCCCGAATTAGAAATAGTATGCGGGGACATCCGCGATCCACATTTCTGCAAAAGCATCTGCAAAGATGTGGAGATTATTTTTCACTTGGCAGCCCTTATTGCCATTCCCTTTTCCTACGTAGCTCCCGATAGTTATATCGATACCAATGTGAAGGGGACATTAAACATCTGCCAGGCGGCATTGGAAAATGGCATAAAGCGAGTTTTGTGCACCTCCACCAGCGAGGTTTATGGAACAGCCAGATATGTTCCAATAGACGAAAAGCACCCTCTGCAGCCTCAATCTCCCTATAGTGCCAGTAAAATTGGAGCAGATGCTATTGCCATGAGTTTTTATAATGCCTTCAAACTACCCTTAACCATAGTCCGCCCCTTCAATACCTACGGACCACGCCAATCTGCCAGAGCGGTTATCCCCACTATCATTACCCAAATTGCCAATGGTGCCAAAGAGATAAAGCTGGGTGACACAAGCCCTACCAGAGATTTTAACTATGTAACAGACACATGCAGAGGTTTTCTGGATCTGGCAAATTGCAATGAAGCAATAGGGGAGACGGTTAATATAGGCTCGAACTTCGAAATATCCGTGAAAGATACCCTGGATTTACTTAAGGATATTATGCAAAGTGACGTGAAGTTCATAACAGATGAACAGCGGATTAGACCGGAGAATTCAGAAGTATTCCGGCTTTGGTGTGATAATAGCAAGATTAAGGCTCTTACCGGATTTGAACCGAGCTATTCCATACGAGAAGGGCTGGAAAAAACGGTGGAGTGGTTTAGCAAACCAGCAAATTTGGCAAAATATAAACCAGGTATTTACAACGTTTAGTCCACGGATTACACTAATTATCACGAATTTTCTGAGACAATGATTAGCAAGAATGAACTGCTATTTAAGGATGAATGCTACAAGATCATTGGAGCTTGTATGGTTGTACATAGAGAATTGGGATGTGGATTTTTAGAGCCGGTATATCAAGAAGCTTTGGCTATAGAGTTTCAGATCCAGGGAATCCCTTTTAGGAAGGAAGTGGAACTAAGTATTACTTATAAAGAACGAACCTTGAACAAATGTTACAAAGCAGACTTCATCTGCTATGATCGGATTATACTTGAATTGAAAGCTCTAAGTGCCCTTAGCAGTGATCACTCATCTCAAATCTTAAACTACCTGAAAGCTACAGCTATTAGAGTTGGATTGTTAATAAATTTCGGAACAACCAGCCTGCAACATCAGCGTTTTATCCTATAGTTAAAGCCTATTATGAACATCAATTTGTGTTAATTTGTGTAAATCAGTGGACAGAAATATGAACTATAACCCCATCATCGATTTTATCCGTGGATTATACCCTAACCGCGATTTTATCCCTCTGCATGAACCATATTTTGCAGGTAATGAGAAGAAATATATCCTGGATTGCATAGATACTACTTTTGTTTCTTCCGTGGGCAAGTATGTGGATAAGTTCGAGGAAATGATCCGGGATTTTACCGGTGCAAAATATGCAATAGCAACAGTAAATGGCACAGCAGCTTTGCATATAGCATTAAAGCTGGCAGGGGTAAAGGCTGGTGATCTTGTTATTACCCAACCCTTAACCTTTATTGCTACCTGTAATGCGATATCCTATTGCGGAGCAGAGCCTGTGTTTGTGGATGTTGACCGTAAAACGCTGGGGCTTTCTGCAGATGCACTTGAGGCGTGGCTATCGGAAAACACGGTAACTGAGAACGGGGCTTGCTATCATAAGGATATCCACGGATTACACGAATTACACGAATTACACGAAAGTAATAAGAATCTTAAACAAGTTTTTCAGCGACAAAGAGAAGCATTACCTCACATTGACGAAAGTGCCTCCAAACCAA
>JAQVMI010000275.1 GCA_028703735.1 Candidatus Cloacimonadota bacterium
AAAAGGAGTTTCGGCAGATCATCCGCAGCCGTGAAATGTTGATAGTGCTATTTGGCTTGCCGGCAATTCAGCTCTTAGTAATGGGTTTTGCCGTTTCCAATGAAGTAAAGAATTTGCGCTTGAGTTTTATAGATTATGACCGCAGCAGTACCAGCCGGGCCCTGATCAGGAGCTTTGATACTTCAGATCGCTTCACAATTGTGCCGGTGGAACAAGATGCTAAAGCTGAGGAATTGATCGCTTCCTGGCGCGCACAGATAGTAATGGTGATACCTTCTGGCTTTGCCGGGGATTATTTGATGGGGCGCAGCAGTGTACAGCTTGTATTGGATGGCATAGACGGAAACTCTGCAGCTGTTGCCAATGCCTATGTAACCGGAGTTATGGGAGATTTCCATAGAAAGAGCTTTGAAGAAAGGTTGGTTCGGGCACCTGTTTTGCGTCCTCAGCCTCAGATTGAGCTGATCTCCCGCATGAGCTTCAATCCGGATCTGAAGAGCAGCCTGAACACAATACCCGGAATTATCGCAGTATTGGTAACCGTTACTTCGATGATGCTCTCCGCTATCAGCCTGGTCAAGGAAAAAGAACTCGGAACTCTGGAGCAGCTTTTGGTTACTCCGGTCAAAAAGCAGCAGTTGATGGCCGGGAAACTGATTCCATATATGATCATCACGCTGGCTCAGCTTCAGGTAGCGATCATTATGGCTGGCATAATCTTTAAGTTGCAGTTGGCTGGCAGTTACTGGTTACTGGCGCTGTTTTCATTAGTCTATTTGTTCACGACCCTGGGCCTGGGAATCCTGATTTCTACGAAGGTTGCCACTCAACAGCAGGCGATGTTCTTTTCCTGGTTCATTATGGTGATTATCATCCTGCTCTCAGGATTTTTTGTCCCGGTACGTAATATGCCTCCAGCTATACAATGGATCAGCTTTTTTAATCCGCTTAGTCATTACATGACAGTACTGCGGGAGATTGTGATCAAAGGCAGCAATTTCAGCCAATTGGCGAGGGAATTTTGGATCCTGCTGAGCAGCGGGTTTATCATCTTCGGCTTTAGTGTGATCAGTTTCAAAAAGCGAATATGAAGAATCTGGTGCAGACAATATTAGCGCCCGGTTGATGACCAGCCGGGCGCAGTGGATTTGGGTGAAATGTATTACTTAAGCATTATAGCTTTTGTAGTTTTAGTATAGGAGCCGGCAGACATCTTGATGAAATATGCGCCTGAGGATACTAGGCGGCCGGAATCATCCTTGCCATCCCAAAGTATTCTGTAGCTCTTTGCTGTTTCCTGGCGATCCACCAGGGTTTTTACCAATTGCCCCTTACTGTTGTAGATATGGATCTGCACATTAGTGGTCTCGGATAGATCATAAACTATGTTCAGATCCGGGTTGAAAGGATTTGGATAGGGGCTTTTGAGGGCGGTTACTTGGGGGATTTCACCGCCACCGCCGGTTCCCGTCTCAACCAGTACAGTCAAGGGACCGTAGTGCTCTATCTGACCATCCAGATCTGTGCTTTGCAATCAGAAATGATAGGTGTCATTACCGGGTATCTCCTTATCGGTAAAGCTGTAAGTAGCCAGATTTGAGGTATTGGTAGCCTCAATCAGCGGGCTTACGATGATGGCATCAGCCAGCACATCGGTGGTATTTCGCAGGATGTGGAAACCCATCATGCCGGATTCAGATTGAGTAGTCCAATTCAGGCGTACCTTTCCCTGAACCAAGACATTGGCGGTAAAGGAGGATAGCACGATAGGCAGGGTTTGGCCGGTGGCATCGTTGCTTACGATCTGTAGTTCATAAGCTGCTTTGGCTTCCTTGGAAAGACCACTGATAGTAATGCTGATGATATCGTTTTCCGCGTCAATACTGGAAGCGCTGGGAATTACCAAATCACCTCCCACAATGCGGAAATACACTTCCGTGGGATCATAGCTCAATCCGGCATAGGATATCGTGAAAGTAGCATTACCAATCGAAGGATTATCAAAGGAAAGGCCGATGATCAAGCCTTCCGGAGATGTTCCATGGCCCATGTTAATCTCTATCGAATTATTCGCACCCGACACGAATGCACTGGGAGTTACAGTAACGCTGGGAGTTACGGTTCCAAATTCGCCGGTATCAAAACTTCCCACGTTGATTGTGGTAGTTTCGCTGTTTACTATCTCCGTCCCCCCTGTTCCGGCACCTGTAGCGCTGGTATTGACGGTAGCGGTAGCCGAGTTTTCACTGTTCATAGCCGGATCATCTGCAATGGCACGAACCCTGAAGTAATAGGTAGAGGAAGATGAAAGGCCATTAACGACGCGGCTGGTTCCACTACCCACATTCAGATCCTGATATCCGCTTACAAAAGTGGTGAAGCCACTATCTGTGGCTACATCCAGCATATAGGCGATGGAGCTTTCCACGGCACCCCATTTGGCGGTAAAGCTGGAGCTGGTTTCATTCAGTCCGGTCTGGATCACTTCCGGAGCGGACAAAACAGTTTGTACGCTTACGGTATAGGTAGTGCTGCTGCCGTCAATAGAGCTGTGGGTATAGGTGATGGGGCTGCGGAAGTCGTTTGCAGTAACTCCGCTACTTTGGGTAGTTTCTCCGATCTTCACTGTAGTATTGGTATTGGGTGCGGTAAAGCTGGCCACCAGATTCGTGAGAATGGTGCCACTATCCAGGGTAACCGTTACACTCTTTGTCTCATGATCGATAATGCCCTCTGCTTCGCCGATGCTAAAGGCTGTGAAGCCCAGAGGTGTGGCAGATATGAGGTTCGTAAAGGGGCTGCCATCATTGTTGTAGATAGCTTGAATCTTGTAGGTATTGGCTACACCGGTGCTAAGACCGGTATCGGTATATGTGTAGGCGCCCTTTGATAGCACATGGCTTACCTGTTCCAGGTAACTGTCATTACGATATACCTGATAGTATTGTAATGCTGTTCCGCTGCCATTCAGACCGGCGGGAGCATCCCAGGAAATAGTAACTGAGTTGTAGTCGCTGTCATCAGTCGTTAGATTGGTGGGAGCATTATTCGAAAACTGAATGTAAAATCCGTTTGCTGATTCGAGATCATTAGCAACTCCTACAAGCTTGGCACTGGGAATGGTAACTTTTACTTCGTTGGGATCCAGCACTGAGGCATTGTATTCGTGCACTGTTGATGCTCCGCTGAACTCGATTTTTATCTTAGTCGGTGATATTCTGGTGATAGTGCCTACGCTTAAGCCTGCGGGAAGTCCGGTCATCGTAATCCCACTTATGGTACCGGTAACGAAGGCAGCATTCGTAAGCTCTGCATAGATATACACATTTCCCAGGGTCCCATCAGCGATCGAAGATTCATAAAAGGTTTGAGCCATTGGTGTTATATCGGCTAAAGCAGCTTCTGTAACTTTATATGAGGCATCGCTGAGCACGGGAATCCCGGGACTGGTACCGCTGGCTGCCACAGGAGTAACTTCAAATTTGAGATAGCTGTCAGCATCTGAAGGTTGCACAGTATAGTTAGATGATGTAGCACCAATGATCGGGCTGTAGGTTCCGAACTCTGTGCGTGATTTCAGCCAGCGGAAAGTACTGGTTCCTTGCTGATCATTATCTTCATCAATGTAGTTATAGCTGCCTGTAAGGGTTTGCCCCACCTTGGCGAATTCCGGATTAACTATGGCAACTGATTCGGCAGTAGGAGCGCTGTTTGTGTTGATTTCTAAGTATGCATAATAACCTTCAAGGCCGGTGCCTGATTCTAGTTGACCTGAATACGTATATTCACCGAATTTGTCTGCATAAAT
>JAQVMI010000276.1 GCA_028703735.1 Candidatus Cloacimonadota bacterium
GCAGATCTATAAGCGGATAGATCATCATGGAAAGATAGGTGTAAAACAGGAAAAACGTCCCCACAGTTATCTGTCCTTTCACAGCCATGTAACCGCCAAACAGGATAACACCTATCTGGGCAAAGTAGTCTATATACTGCCAAATCAGGGAAAGCACCGCATTCAGCTTCACCATACTCATTTCGGTTTTAAAACGCTGTGCCAAAGCAGTATCAAAGAAGCGGTTATACTTCTCTTCGCTTACAAAGCTTTTAACTATTCTGATGCCGGAAAAGCTCATTTCCAGCTGATTATTTATTGCCGAAATAGCTTGCTGGTTGCGGTTAAAATTCGCATATAGCTTATCTGACGTGAAGTAAAACACCACCATCATCAGCGGAAGCGGGGCTATGGAAAGCAAGGTAAGCTTCACATTGATGCTGAACATCACAATAAGCGAAAACACGATCATCGAGAACGAATTAAAAGCGCGAAAGATACCGGAACACAGGAACCAACTGATCTTAGGGTAATCCGATAGATCATCTGTTAAACGCGTAACAATATCGCCGGTGCGGTATTTCTGGAAAAAGCTGAAATCTTTACGGGAGATAAACTTAAAATAGAACACGCGCAAGCTATGCTCAAAGCGGATATTCACCCAACCCCGGATAGCGGGATAAAAGCCTGTGAATAGCTGTGCCATTCCTATTGCCAGGAACAGCATGATAATCCGGTTCACTTCCTTCAAAGGTGTGGGATACTTTTCGGGACTTAGCAAGATATCTTTCAGCAGGTCTATCAATAGCTTAAACGCCCAGGGATAGGCAATGGATACTGCCGAAGATGCCAGCGTGAATACTATCATCAGCACCACAAACAGCTTTTGCTTTTTCCATTGGGTAATGATCCAGCCTATATTGCGGTTCATACCTTCTCCTGCTGCAATAGCTGTAGTTCCACCAGTTTCTTATAATCCGGAGAGCTTAGCATCAATTCGCTGTGGGTTCCTCTTGCCACTATTTCACCTGCGCTAAAGAACAAAATCTCATCCGCATCCAGCACAGAGGTAAGCCGATGTGCCACTACCACAGCAGTTTTATCCGCAAACACATTTTGCATGGTGCGTTGTATCTTAGCTTCAGTCTGGGGGTCTATGGAAGCTGTTGCTTCATCCATCACGATAATTTCAGAATTAAACGCCAGAGCACGTGCAAAGCTGATAAGCTGTTTCTCACCCTGAGATATATTCTGTCCGCGTTCGGATAGCTCCGAATGTAAACCATGCTCCAGATTACCAATGAAATCATCAAGCTGCACAATGGACACAGCTTCTTTCACCTTATCCAGGCTAACGTTATCGTTATAAACGCGCACATTTTCCATTATGCTACCCGGAAAAAGGAAAATATCCTGCAAAATTAAGCCTATCTTGCTTCGCCAGGCTCTGAATTCCAGCTCTGTAAGAGGAATACCATCCACGGTTATCTTTCCCTTTTGCACAGGATAGAACCCACACAACAGGCTAACCGAGGTTGTTTTTCCGCTTCCTGAAGCACCTACAAGGGCAATCTTCTTACCCTTTGGGATGCAAAAGCTTACGTCTTTCAATACCCATTCTTCATCCTTGTATGCGAACCACACATTCTGGAAGCATATCTCCTTTTCAAAAACGGGGAGGGTTGTGCCCATAAATTCAGCTTCTTCGGTAGGCAGATTGGTAAGCTCCAGTATGCGTTTTAAGGACACAAAGGAACGCTGGATCTGCATCACATTTTCCGAGATATGCATCAGAGGCCAAATCATCTGGTAAATATACTGGATAAACACGATAAGTGTACCGATTGTAACCGCACCTACAATGATTTTTGGAGCGGAAATCTTGATGATCACAATTACAAACAGCACATTAGAGATAAACATAAAGATGCTCTGCGAGCCGTATTCTATAAAGGATGTACGGGTTTCCAATGTTTTTTTGGAGGCAGAAGCAGCAGTAATTTCATCAATCACTTTCTGCTGTTTGTTAAGTGCCTGAATCACCTGCATACCCTGTACAAAATCTGTGATTTTAGCAGTTATATTGGCATAGCGTTCGCGTATTTGCCGATAGAATTTGGACAGGTAGCGGATAAGGAAGCTGTAGGCAACGATGGAAACAATCACCAAGGGCATAATATAGATAGTAATCTGCCAATCGCGTATAAAGAGCACTGTAAATACCCCGAAAAAGAACAGCACATTGCCAATAATGGTAATGGAAAGATCAGAAAACAAAGCTTTTACACGTTCACTATCACTTTCCACACGTGCAATAAGTTCGCCCACCGGTTGCTTGTTAAACCAGGGAATGGGCAGCTTCAACAGATGCCGGAAAATATCACCTTTGAACTTTGTGATTATCTTTATTCCCAAGCGGGAAAGCAGCACGATCTGCAAATAGGAAAGCAAGCCCGAAAGCAGCACAACTACCACAAAGAACATGCCGTATTTGTACATCTCCGGCATATTTTTATCCGGAATACTACGGTCTATAATGCGAGCCAGAATCAGCGGATGCAATAGCCTTAGTCCGGAGGTGATAAGCATGGCAAACAAACCAAAAAACAGCAGCCCCAAGTCCTTTTTCACAAACGGATAAAGGAGCTTAAGGTAGTATGAAAACTTCTGCTTTTGCTCTGCCATGATTAAAATTCACCTATACAGTTGATATTTTTTGTAGGGTTGTTTGCTAAAAGAACTGGTCGGGATGAGAGGATTCGAACCTCCGACTTCTCGGTCCCGAACCGAGCGCGCTAACCGGACTGCGCTACATCCCGACCGCTTAGACGGTCAAAATCAGTTAGGCAGGATTTCTGTCAAGAATAGTTTTGCAATAATCGCATAGCACTAGCTAACCACAGTATTAAATTTGTGCTAAAAGAAGATGATACAAGATGGAAAGGAATGTATTGAGAATGACCCTAATTAATCACATGGCAGGGCCATAGAAACCTTATGACTATTTTTTGCTCTATAATCATCTATACATTCTACTTTATTCGTGTTTTGAGTGAATTCAATTCAGCCCTAATAAATGAAGGTTGAACTAAGTATAACTGGGTTAGTATCATTCTATGATTAAAGCAATCTCTTAGTATTTTATTCGAGCCACATGGACAACGAGTGTTTATGTTGTACCTTTCATGAGTTAGTCTGTATCTCATCATGCAATTTACAATAGAAATATTCGAAGTATTGAACCTTTTTTGATACGAACTAACTAAACCCGCTTTTCCGTGTTCTAAATCACTGAAGGGTTTTATGCCGTACTTCTGAAAGTATACAAAGAAATAGAAGTAAGGAACAATCAAGTTCTTGATGTAACTGATCAGAGAAGTATCGTTTCTTACTCGAAAACCAATCTCAAGAGGGCTTCCAAGACATAAAGCTCCATTGGTATATTTGTGTTCATATCCTTGCGTTCGTTCTGTCTCGTAAACCAGTATTATATCATCTGGAAACGCCGATGATATGTGCATTTCGATATTAAACTCATCTGAAATCTCTTCATGATCAATATGTTGGGCGCAGAACTTGAGTAGGCCCGCAACTATAAATTTGTCATTATCAATGATTAGCCCAAGAAGTGGATAATGTTCGTTTACGCACTCCATTTGCTGTATGAGCTTCTCTGATATCTGTATCATAGATTCATTAACTCCATAACCCGCCTGGTCTATCTGGTAACTTCACTATTTTAGGAGTATATGATTTAAAATATTCGAACGCTTCTTTAATTATTTCATTTCCAATGGAAAGATCAAATAGATCGGAAGAGCG
>JAQVMI010000277.1 GCA_028703735.1 Candidatus Cloacimonadota bacterium
ATAGATTTCCTTCAAATACCGCACAAACTCTCCATCGGTCTTGGCATCGCCTTGGATAAGCTTTAGCACATCGTCGTAACGTTTAAGTTTTGCAGCAGAATACCCATCCACACTCTGATGGAAATATGCCCATTCTCCTGCCGGACGAATGCTATTCATGTTAAAAGGGTAAACGCGGTAGTTATCTTTATCCTGAAGCATAAACTGGTCATAATCCTGCATTTGAAAGCGCGAAACCCGCATAGAAACAGGATGCACTTCCTTAAGATGCTTTCCGGTGTAGATAAATAGGTCTATAAAACAAAGCAGAGTGATTAGCAACACATAAACTGCCGGCTTGAAGGATTTGGCAAGAGCTTTGTAACTAAGCCCCAGAGCAACGGTTAAAAATAGCAGGCTTACTATTCCGCTTTTAACCAATAAGCCCAAACGCATGGCTTTCACGCCATCCAATTGGCTTAAGGCATTATTAGCTTTAAAATTTGCAATCTCCGCTGCTGTGGTAAATGGCAGAGCTTTGAAAATGCCTTTTGCTGCTAATAGATACAGCATAAAAATAGCACCACAAATCCAGAAAGCATGCAGCATAGATTTCTGCCAATGCTTATCTCCCTGTTTGTCTAACAAGCTGTCTATTCCCAAAGCCGCAAGCACCACTGCATTAATTTGCACCATAGTTAAGATCATGGATGGCACCCGGAATTTATTGAAATAAGGCAGGATATTTAAAAACAAATCGGATAAACCAGGGGTGAAACTGCCAAAGCTCATCAGCGTAAAGATAAATGAACTTAGCCATAAAAAGATAGCGAATCTGCGGTGCTTGCCAAAAATGGCTATAACCCCCAATGCCAGCACCACCACTCCGAAATAGTTATAAATCTGGGTGAAGGGCATAAAGCCCCAATAGTTTTGGTTTATTCCCCCAAAGAAATCTGGAATTACAAGGCTGATCAATTCCAAAGGCGGAAAGCTCCAGGCTTGACCATAGCTTTTTTCTAATCCTGCAGCTCCACCCCGCATGGTAAAGTGGCTGTATTCCAGGGTGGATAAATAAGGATTCATCACAGCCAAAGCGGTTAACCCAAAAGCTGCCACCACTAATATGCTCCACATCCCAAAGGGTTTCCAGTTCTTATCTTTAAGGCTTTCGTAAGCACCAAACAGCCAGTACATTCCCACAAACAGATACAGGTAGTAAGTTATTTGAGGATGGTTTTCCCTAAGCTGAGTTATCATAAAAGTGGCAAGTAAACCAAGGTTCAATAAATTCGGTTTATCCCGCAAACGCAACAAAGCCCAAAAAACCCAAGGAATATACATAATGGCACGGAACTTAGTATTGTGCCCAATTTCTATTAAACCCACCCAATGACAGGAAAATACGAAAGCTATAGCTCCGAAAAAAGCTATCCAGGGTGATAGTTTTAAATGACGGATAAGCAAGAATATCCCTAACCCACCCATGAACAATAGAAAAATACGCCACGAGATTACCTTATCGGTTAGCCGGGTGATACTTTCTAAAAATGGATAGCGATTGGGAAAGGAGATCATATAAGCAGGCATGCCCGAAAACATATTGGGAGTCCACAAAGCCTGATCCTGATGCTGTTTATTGTATTCTGAAATTGCATTGGAAGCACCCTGCCACTGCGTTATATCCGAAGCTTGAGGCTCTTTGCCTTGAAATGCCACGGGGAAATAAACCAGGCTTAATAGCAAAAACAGAATTGCTACTAACACCCAGGGAAGATGTTTGCTAAATTCGGAATTAGCAGAGCTACTTCCAAAGCTTAAAAAACTGCCGGATTTTTTCACCGAACTATTTGCCGAAGCAGACGGAGCAGCCGTGGTTTTCTTAACCGGTTTAATTTTAGGGTTGACATTTTTTGCCGTCATACATTCCTCACCTCAAGATAGTTTTTTATCATGGGATTTCACTAACCCTAATTGGTCAAGCAAAATCCCCTCAGTTTAGCTAAAAGGATGCCACGATGGTTTTTACTTACACCAAGAAAATCTACGGATACGAATGTGATATATATGGTCACCTGAACAATGCAAACTATCTGCATCTGCTGGAAGCAGCCCGTAGTGAAGCCTCTCTTGATATGAACCTGCCTTTGGCGGGGCTAAAAGATATTGGTATCCAGCTTTTTGTTTACCGTTTCGAATTGGATTACCTGAAATCGCTGGATTTGGAAGAAATGGCTACCGTAAAAAGCAGCTTTTTTGAGATAAACAGGCTGAAAGGAAGATGGAAACAGGAGGTTTTTAATCCCAGAGGCGAAAAATGCCTTAGTGCAGTTTTAACCGTGGTTTTTGCCAGTGAAGGCAAAGCAAAACGCCTGCCTGTGGAAATTTTTGAGCAGTTTCTGAAGTTCATTGAACCGGTTCCTGCGGTTTAGAGCCAGCCACATAAAGTTTTGATTTTTTTAATAGTAGCTTATATTATATGTTTATAAACCCAGTGAAGGGGACTGAGACAAAAAATGCCAATCCCCGTTCCGGAGTAAACCCTTATCGTATATTGACAGCTTAAAGAGTTGCAGATTCGTTACGTATCATCTCTTCAAGCTTTATCCAGTAGCTATGTTTTCTGCAGAACTTGCAGCAGATATTTATGTCTAAATACCCAAAAGAGTCGTAGTAATTAATTCTTAATGTAAAAAAAAAGGTTGACTCACCTTTCGGAGAAGAAAAATGTGCTCTCAGAAGCTTATTTACCTCAGCTCGGTTCCCCGCCTGCATCGTAGTGAAGGCATTCACAGCCGCAAAGTATATGCGGTTGCATTGCTGGTTTTTTTATTTTCCCTTGTTCTGTCCAATGCATATAGTCAAAAGCTTAGCGATGATTATCTTGCAGCCAAGAACTGGGTTTTACCCCAAGGTGCTGTGTTATTTAGCGAAATAATTACAGATAATGATATACACTTGCATCAGGGTAAGCCATTTACCGGAACTGCACAGGAGCGTTATCCCAATGGACAGTTGCTGCGTGCTGTAAGCTATATTAACGGGAAGCAAAGCGGTTTGATGCTGTTATGGTATCCCGATGGCACACCCCAGATGAGTGCCAGCTACAAAGATGGTTATCTGCATGGAAGATTTTTAGGCTGGTATCAGAATGGGGGGATTATTTATGATATGATGATAAACAAAGGCACTTATGCCGGTGACATCCTCTCCGAAAGCGATGAAAGCCGGGTTGGTACAGAAAGCATAGAAACAGAAAGCGAAGGACCAGATAATGACCAAAGTCCCGAATAAAGCCAATACCCTTGCTTTATTCAATGAAATGAAGCGGGATAAACGCAAAATAACCATGATAACTGCCTACGATTTCGCCATGGCGCAAACCGTTGCAGCCAGCGATATCGATCTCATTTTGGTGGGAGACAGCCTGGGAATGGTTGTGCTTGGCTACGATAACACTTTAATGGTTAAAATGGAAGACATGGTGTATCATGCAGCAGCAGTACGCAGAGGAGCACCGGAAGCGTTTATCATTGCCGATATGCCCTATCTTAGCTATCATCTGGATGCCCTGCAAACCAAGCAAAATGCCGCAGAGCTTATCATAAACGGAAAGGCTAATGCGGTAAAACTTGAGGGAGGCAGTGCTTCACGTTTGGATGCCATCCGCAAGATTGTGGATATCGAAATCCCTGTTTGTGCCCATTTGGGTTTAACTCCGCAATCTGTTCACCGCTATGGCGGATACAAGGTTCAGGGCAAAACACCCGAAGAGCACGAAGCTATCTTCATTCAAGCACAGGCAGTAGAACAGGCAGGT
>JAQVMI010000278.1 GCA_028703735.1 Candidatus Cloacimonadota bacterium
GGCCGGGTTTGTTGTGCATTGCGAGCATCCCGCTCACTGGAGCCCTGCAGACCCGAGGCAGTGACAGGCCTTTCCCGGGCAGGTATTGTCGTCGTCTATTCCACCACCACGAGCAGGGCCCCGTCCATGAACGACAAAAATCTTAGCATCAGAAGAGTTTACTTTGGAGTGATGTAATGAATATACAGATACAGGACTTATTGAACTTCCTGGATGGCAGTAGCAGTCGGTTTCATGCCAGTTTGCAGATTAGAAGCCGTTTGGAAGCAGCAGGCTTTAAGTATTTAGATGAAGCTGAAGCCTTCAATTTGAAGAAGGGTGGCAAATATTATATATGCCGCCAGGATACAGCCGTAATTGCTTTTGTGGTTGGGCTCGATCCCTTGGCAAAAAGCGGCTTTAACATTGCTGCCAGCCACATTGATAGCCCATCACTGAAGTTAAAACCCCAAAGCATTAAGGTAGATCACGGTACCTTAACCTGTGGAGTGGAGGTTTATGGTGGTCCCATAATTTCCACTTGGATAGATAGAGAACTTTCCATGGCTGGAAAGGTACTAATTCAGGACAAAAAGGGATGCAGAAGCGAATATGTGGATATCAAAACACCTCTGGCAATAATTCCCAATGCTGCAATTCATCTAAACCGCGAGATCAATAAGGGTTTTGAATACAACAAGCAGAGCCAATTACCTGCCATATTGAGCGTTAAAGAAAGCAGCGGAAACCCCATTTGGAGTCTTATTGCCACACAGATAGGGTGCAAAGAATCTGATATTGTAGAAGTGGAGCTATACCTGTATGATCCTCAACCTGCCTCGTTAATAGGTATCGAGGGTGAAATGGTCTCATCCCAGGGCTTGGATAATTTGGCTATGACTCATGCCATTCTGTCAGCTTTGATAGCAACGAAAAAACCCAGGCAGACAGCAGTTGGTGTTTTTTACGATCACGAAGAAATTGGCAGCCAGACTCCTCAGGGGGCTAATTCTTCTTTGCTTACCGAATTGTTGGAACGTCTTTGCCTTTGTCAGAGCTCTTCCCGCGAAGATTTTTACCTTGCTTTACGCCACAGTTTTCTTATTAGTGCCGATATGGCTCATGCCTATCATCCCTCTTATAAAGAAAAATACGATCCGGATTACACGCCTTATATGAATAAGGGTCCCGTTATCAAACTAAATGCCAATCATCGCTATGCTTCCACCACAGAGAGTGCCCTGCGTTTTGTGCAGCTTTGTAAAGAGGCTAAGGTTCCATACCAAAAGTTTATTATACGTAGTGACATGCCTTGCGGTAGTACAGTTGGTCCCATTGTAGCAGCTCAGCTTGGGCTGAACACTGTGGATATAGGTAATGCTATTTGGGCGATGCATTCCATAAGGGAAACCGGTGGAATTCTGGATCATGGGTATTTGATAAGTGCGTTAGAGAAGTATTTTGTTTAGAGTGGTATGGTGGGAAAGTGAAAAGGTGGAAAGGTGAAACAAGGTTCGAAGATCGAAGGCTTTGATTTGGGGATATCGAGTGGAAAAGTGAAAAGGTGGAAAGGTGAAACAAGGTTCGAAGATCGAAGGCTTTGATTTGGGGATATCGAGTGAAAAGGTGGAAAGGTGGAAAGGTGAAACAAGATTTGAAGATTGCAGCGTTAGATATGGAACTTTATTTCGGTGTTCTCGGTGGTGATTTGGTGAAACTGGGATTGAAGATTGTAGCGTTAGATTTGGAGCTTACTATCGGTGTTCTCGGTGGTGAAAAGGAGAAACACAGTGTGTTTATATAGTTGTAGTAGTGAACTTTTTTTACGAATTCAGGAGTTCAAATGTATAGTTATCGCGATATGAAACTGTGGCAAATCAGTATTGACCTCTATCTGGAAATACATGAAAGCTCTCGTAGTTTTCCCAGTTTTGAGCAGTATGAGCTTGCAGCGCATTTGCGTAAAACTGCCCTATCCATACCATCTAACATCGCAGAAGGATCAGGCAGAAGAACAACAAAGGAATTCATAAGGTTTCTGGACATTGCCAACGGCTCTCTCTCAGAATTTGAAACACAACTTGAAATAGCTCATCGATTGGGTTATTTGGAAGATATTGCTACCTATCAGCAGAAGATTTCTCACATTAGAAGCATGATTGGCGGATTGACCAGAACTCTAATTACAAAAATTAAATCAGATGAAAACAAGTAATTATCATACAAAGCCTTCGATCTTCAATCCCAGTTTCACCTTTCCACCTTTCCACTTTTCCACTCGATATCCCCATATCAAAGCCTACGATCTTCAAATCCCGTTTCACCTTTCCACCTTTCCACTTTTCCACTCGATATCCCCATATCAAAGCCTTCGATCTTCAAATCCCGTTTCACCTTTCCACCTTTCCACTTTTCCACTCGATATCCCCATATCAAAGCCTTCGATCTTCAAATCCCGTTTCACCTTTCCACCTTTCCACTTTTCCACTCGAAATCCCCATATCAAAGCCTTCGATCTTCAAATCCCGTTTCACCTTTCCACCTTTCCACTTTTCCACTCGATATCCCCATATCAAAGCCTTCGATCTTCAAATCCCGTTTCACCTTTCCACCTTTCCACTTTTCCACTCGAAATCCCCATATCAAAGCCTTCGATCTTCAAACCTTGTTTCACCTTTCCACCTTTCCACCTTCTCACCTAATAAAAACAACAGGAGATAAAAAATGGCAACCTTCAAACCTTTCAAGGCAGTTCGTCCGGTTCCCTCTAAAGCCAGGGACATTGCTTCTCTTCCTTATGATGTGATGGATTCCGATGAAGCCAGAATCGAAGTAACCAAGAACCCCTTAAGCTTTATCCACGTGGAAAAGCCTGAGGTAGATCTACCCTTGGGCACCAGCCTCTATGATCCCTCTGTGTATGCCAAAGCAAAAGAGAATCTTTATGCTTACATCCAGAATGGACACATGCTTCAGGACACAAAACCCATGTTCTATGTTTACCGCCAAGTAATGGATGGCAGAGCGCAGATTGGCTTAGTTGGCTTAGCCTCTGTGGACGAATACATGGACGGCATAATAAAAAAACACGAGCTTACCCGTGCCGAAAAAGAGGCAGACCGCATTCGCCACGTGGACACCTGCGATGCACATCCTTCACCGGTTTTTTTCACATATCGTCATCAGGATGCAATCGATGCCACCGTTCAAAAAGTGATGGATACTCAAGCTCCGGTTTATGATTTTATCAGCGATGATGGCATTGGTCACAGCTTGTGGACTATGGATAATCCCGATGATCTTACTGCTATTCAAACAGCTTTCGCCAAGCTTCCCTATCTGTATGTGGCAGATGGACATCACCGGACTGCAAGTGCAGCCAAGGTTGGGCTTATTCGCAGGCAGCAATTCCCAAATTACACCGGAGAAGAGGAATTCAACTTTTTCATGACGGTCATTTTCCCGGATAATCAGCTAAAGATATTCGATTACAACCGTGCTGTGCACGACCTGAATGGCAATAGCACACAGGAATTTATAGCAAAGGTTAAGCAAAACTGGCTGGTAACTCCTATCCTTGGGGGTGCTTCTTTTGCTCCTGCAAAGCTGCATCAGGTTAGCATGTATCTTGATGGTGCATGGTATTTTATTAGCCCTAAGCCGGGTTCCTGGGACGAAGCCAATGTTGTGGAAAACCTGGATGTATCCATCCTGCAAAACAACCTTTTGCATCCAATTTTGGGAATTGAAGACCCCCGCACAGATCACCGTATAGATTTCATCGGTGGTATTCGTGGTTTGGGCGAATTGGTTA
>JAQVMI010000008.1 GCA_028703735.1 Candidatus Cloacimonadota bacterium
TTCCCTTATTTGGGGATGTAAAGTTGGTTCTCCACCAATTAACCTGATTTGATTTTGATTGGAGGCAGCAAGAATGTTTACAGCTTTTTCGAAAACATCACTTGGTATAAATTGAGATAATTTAGCATTATCAGAGGATTTGTCTCCTGTGAAGCAATAACAACAATTCCTGTTGCATACAGATGTAATGGCTATATTTGCCAATCTAATTCCATTATTTGCTTACATCCCTGTTTTGTGGAATGAGCACATAAGGTCTGATAGTGTAATGTTTTTATCGGGGTGGAATTCCCCTGCTTTACAAAAACATGTAGGCAGACAGACTTCCCCTATGTAAATAATAAGGGAATTATTGACCAGGTACAAAATCCAATTTTAACTGGAAATTTATTAGCTGTCCAACGTCATCTCCTGCCCTGAATACAAATTCACTATATAATACCCATTTTTCATGAATTCTGAATACCGTGCCAAGACGAATTGGAATCATGCTATCAGCCAAAGTAGTTTCATCTCCAGAATTGGGCAGGTAATAGGTAACAAATGAAGCACCAAGGTATGGAGTAAGGTATTTATAAGATTTGCCAAAACGGATGCTTGCCCAGTCCCACACAATAACACCATCCGAACTTTTGCCAACCGAGTTGTTGGTGAATCCAAAGCCAAGCAATTCAGCTTTGTAAAACCCATCGTCATCAAGTGACATCAGTCCGGCAAAATTGAACAGAAAAGCGGGGCTATATTTATTATCCCCTTCACCCTTAAAAGGAAACACCATAAACTCCCCACCTGCAGAATACATAGTATCAATATCGTAGTATCGGGAAAGCAGAGGGCTACAGAACAGGATAATCACTAAGAGCAGTAATATTGCTTTCATTTCGCCTCAATTATCAATTAGGATACCAATAACCACAGCTTCCACAACTGGAAGAGTTTGAGCCGCAAACACTTTGGCAAGAGCAAACCATATTGCAAGTACAAACCATATTACAGGTGCAAACCGTATTGCAGGTGCAGGTTGATCCATTATAGGTGGATCCTATTGTTGATTCCGTATTAGAATTGTAATCATTTTCGTCATCATTCGAAACAGCATGACACAGGCAGTTCCCATTAGTATTCCCTACAATATCTATTCCATCATCACAACCATTAATCATTGCGCTAAGACCCAAAGCTCCAGCTCCAAGGGCTAATCCCTTCAGAAAACTCCGCCGTGATACCTTTTGGCTTCCCACATGGGCAATAACAAAGACTTTGGGTTGCTCATTATCATTTTCATGCATATATACCTCCTAAATGCTTCAGAAAACAATTCTTCATCTTTATACCTTAGTGAACTTATTCGTCAGGATCACTGATTAACTTGGTGAACCTCTCTCTCCAATGTGTCACCAAGTGATTTTTTGTCAAGAAGTTTCATAATCGAGCTTGGCTAACTTCAGCATCAGCTAACAATATCATTGTTTTCTAAAAACTCTTTACTGTTTCCCAGAAGATGTCTATGTTTGAATGGAGATCCAGTGCTTCGAGTATCTGATAAAAGAACAACGCCTTGTTAATTTTACACCTGTAATGTAGCCCGGAATCTGTAGATGCAAAACTATGTGCTCGCTTTGCCGGACAATCACCTGCACAATGCCATTTACAAAAGCAATGTTCACAATCATCATAATACGTAACATTCATGTTAGCTAAATATCTTATTTTGTCGTCATCAATAACTAATTTCTTACCCTTTATATTTACTTCCCCAAACACAAACATCTCGCCTAAGGGAGTAGTTTCATCAATTATTTCGTAGCAACTGGTGATTTTGCCTGTTTGAGTAAAACAATATGAGTTTCCCGCAGCACCACAAAAAGTGTGGCATAAACTACTTAAGTTTGCCCCGGAATAGGTTAGCTGGCGGTTATACTTTTTCGCTATCTCTTTAGCAGAAATAAAGTTACTTATATACTTCATTTGGCTGGGTGCAGTTAATACACTGGTTCGCCCCATCGGGAACATGGGTTCTGCCATTATTTTGTGAACTTTATACTGACTGCAGATATCTTCGATTGAGCCGGGTAGCATATCTACGCTTTGATCTGTTACTGTCATACGCAATCCGTAATTGTAACCAAGCTTGTCAAAAATGCGTAAGGTTCTTTGAGCATATACATAGGAACCCTTTCCATTAGCTAAAGGTCTTTGCATATCGTGAACTGTTTGCGAACCATCCAGGGAAAAAGTGGTATTGTTAACGTTTCGGGCAATCCAGACAGCCTGTTCTTCACTAAGGACACCATTGATACCAACAGATGTGAAGATTTTCAATCCCTTATTTGTCGCCTCTTGATATAGATAATCGTATGCCTTTCTAAATAACTTCCAATCAGCTGAGATGTCTCCACCTCCATGGAAGTGCATCTTTACGTGCTTTGTACCAGTTAGCAGGCAATTGGCTATTAGAATACCGACAATCGTAGAGTATAGATCCCAATCCATAACCGATGGATTGTCTCCACCATTAGCATAACAGTAAAGGCACCGGCAAGTGCACTTACCGGTAAGGAAAACTGTGGCTGAGGTTGGTTTTGTGTTAATTTGGGGAATTCCATTGTATTTGTTCGTGAAGGGTGAAGATAATTTTAGGTACTCCATATCTTTTTGCGTAAGCCCAAGCTCTTCAAAAGGATCAAGATTTCCCTCTAATGCCATGTTTAAGCGATGCCAAAGGCTGGTATCTGCCAGAAGTAATATCTGTTTGAATGGAATAAATACAATGTCCTTATCCTGATAGGGGAATCGAAACACATTGTTCATTATACTGTCACCTCTACGGGCTCTTTATTAAATACCGAACATAATACCAAGCCAATTTCAAAAAGCAAAATCAAGGGCAAAGCCATAAAAATCATAGAAAGAGGATCTGGAGGAGTTAATACGGCGGAGATAACAAAAAATAACACATAAAGATGTTTCCGTATCTTTCTGATCTTGGATAGCTTAACTAATCCAAGCCTATGAATCAATAGCAGCATCAATGGGGTTTGGAATAGTGCACCAAAAACTAAAACTACCTGTTGAGTTATTACAACAATGCTCTTTAGCGATAATCTAAGGTCGTTTTTTATAAGTGAATTGGAAAACACCCCTTTATCATGCAAACTGTACTGCATGAAATAATTGAAAGTAATGGGAATAATCAGGTAGTAAGATAGCACAATGCCACCAAAAAAAAGGAGAATAACGCATGAAATAATCAGGATAACTGCTTTCTTTTCTTTCTTATGCAAGGCAGGGACAACAAACCCACCCATTACGTACAAAGCAAAAGGTATGGATAGAACCAGCGAAAAGAAGGCAGTGGTTATCATATGCACTTGAAATTTATCTACTATGTTTAGAAGGACAATTTCCCCGTTGCTCTGCCTCAAGTTCTTGATTAAAGGACTAAGATACAAGTTTAAAAGATCGTTTCTAAATGTCCAGCAGATTACAAAAAACAAGCTGAAAATAGCTGTTACAACTATAAGCCTGACACGTAATTCTTTTAAGTGATCACTTATAGAAGCTTGTTTATCGTTCACTATCTGATTTTTCCTCTAAGTTCTGTTCTTCATGGATCTGATTGTTCAGGTCTGTTTCAATTTCGTTTTTGTATTCTTTTATCTTGAATATGAACTTTTTGATCTTCTTAACATAAGCCATTGTATCCTTGGGTCCCAAAATGATAATCGCAATAATAATTAGAACTATTAGTTCTGCATTGCCAACCCCAATCATCGGAATGCCTTATTTTTCTTCTGAATCATCAGTCTTATCAGGATGTTCATCCAGCTTAGAAGTAGGTGTATCATCAGAATTAGACATTTCCTTTTTGAACTCCTTCAAACTTCTTGCCAAAGATTTAGCTACTCCAGGTAGCTTATTGGCACCAAAAAAAACAAAAACTATCACACCAATTATCAGCAATTCCATAAATCCCAATCTTCCAAACATGATAAACTCCTATTTACAATCATTAATGAAACATAAGTGGTAACAAACAACCATAGGTGGGCTGCCAAATTCCAATTCTGTTATGGGGAAATGGAATTAACTACCACACTATTCTGTAATCTGAAACCTCAGATATTCTCGTTGATGTATTTAGCAATTTCTAAAAACGCTCACTAAATACATGAACACAGTTTCAACTATGCTTAACCAGCTTGTTCAATATTCAGCACAGTAGAATCCTGTCAAGAAATTTGAAAATCTGATAAATATTCCGGTAAACCCAAATGTCCCAAGCAACAGATCAAATCAGTTCTACAAATGCAGAAAGTTAGTTTTCTCCCAGCCTAAGCTATCCAGCAAGGCAGAAATTTCAGCTATAGGAATACCCTTAAATTTGGATACTTCCCGGGAAATTGCAGCCTTGGTAAGCCGGGAAATTGCTCCACCTTCGCTTTGCATGGCTGCCCGGGTTGCTGGTTCTACTTTGAACCCCAACTTCAGGGCAAAGCGCATGGCTCTTAATAAACGTAAGGGGTCTTCCTGAAATCTGGTTACCGGCTCACCGATACAGCGGATTAATCCTTGGTGCAGATCAGCAAGTCCTTTTCCGCTAAGATCAAATACCTTACCGGTGCATATATGTTGCAGTAAGGCATTAATGGTAAAATCCCGCCTCAATACATCATCTTTCAGCGTGCCAAAGCTGATGCAAGGATAGCGGCTACCACTTTGATACTGCTCTTTGCGGGTTGCCACAAATTCCAGATTCAGATTGGCAGTTTTCAGCTTTGCCGTACCATATAAGGGATGCAAGGTAATTTGGCTATCCGGAAATTTGGGTTGCAGCAATTTTGCCAAGCCAATTCCACCTTCGGGTAATTCCACGCAGATATCAATATCGCTTCCTTGCTGAAAATTCTGCAACCAGTCTCGAACGCAGCCTCCGGCGAAGTAGGCATGAGTTGCATATTCGGTGTTTTGGATATAGGCAGAGATAATTTCCCGCTGTTCTTTTAGATTCACAAGATCAATTCCGCAATAACCGCATTGGAAATAAACAATGCCTGCTGTGTAAGCCTAAGCCGCTCTTCTTTCTGCTCCAATAAACCAAGGTGCATTAATCGCTTTATCTTTGCCCCATAAAAATCCGGCAAATTTACCTCAAAGAGCTTTTGGAAACTATTGATGTTTATACCCTCAAGCAGCCTCAAGCCCATCATCAAATAGTCTTCCCAAATCCGTTGCTTGTTTTGGATAGTGGCATCAGGGAATCTTTCACCCTGCCAAACACAAGCGTAATACTCTGCCAAGCCGGAAGGATTATGGTAACGGCAAGGAGAAATCCAACCAGCAGCCGAAGCTCCAATTGCCAGATAGTTTTTGCTATGCCAATAGGTTAAATTATGTTGTGATTCTTTTCCCACCAAGGCAAAATTGGAGATTTCGTATTGAGCATAACCTGCCTCTTTAAGGCTGTTACAGATAGTATCGTATTGCTCTGCCTGAGTATCATCATCCGGCAATAATGCCATATCTTTATACAAAGAACAATCTTCATCCAAGGCTAGCAAATAGCAGGAAATATGCTCTGGCTGAAGGTTCAGATAAGCCTGAATATTCCTTTGCAACCCCGGAAGATCGCTTTTAGGTAAGCCATACATCAGATCAAGGGATATATTGTTGTAGCCATAATCTCGGCATAGTTTTATTTTTTGGGGAATCTGCTCAGCTTTATGCCTTCGGTTTAACCATAAAAGATCGTCATTATTCATGCTCTGTACCCCAAGCGAAAGCCTGTTAATCCGCGTTTTACTTAAACCTTGCAGAAATTCCGGAGTAAGCTGAATCGGGTTAATTTCCAGGGTTACTTCTGCCTGGGGAGAAAGATTAACGGATTGGCAGATTTCAGCTAATTGCAGGGGAGTTAATAACGAAGGAGTTCCTCCCCCGAAATAAAGAGTATGCAGCGGTTTCTGCAGCAAATCCTGGTATAGATCAAGCTCTTTATGCAGATGCTTCAGATAGTTTTGTAGCTCTACAATGCTGAACGGCACCGAAAAAAAACTGCAATAACCGCATTTTGATAGACAAAAGGGAATGTGAATATATAGGCTTAATGGGGGTGGCGAAATACCCTGTTCCATCGGATATGAGGTTCATCAAAAAGCTTATTGAACTCTATACCCTTGCTCCAGAATATCATCCAGGGAGTTCCGGTAATAAATCTACGTTCCAGAAAACCCCAATAGCGGCTATCTTCACTAACATCGCGATTGTCACCCATCACAAAATACTGCCCCGGGGGAACTTTGATGGGTCCAAACCAATCCCGGTTAAACACTTTACGCACCATGGTGGAATCATTTTCGGGATAAGCAATATAAGGCAGATACCATTGGCTCATGGAAATAAAATCCATCTGATCTTCTGCATAGGTAAAATCCTCCACAACTCGTGGTGAGGCAGGAGGATTGGGAATTGCATTACCGTAGTTTTCGAAGCCCTTGGTATATTCTTTACCGTTCACAAATACAATCTTGTTCTTTATTTCCACAATATCACCCGGCATGCCGATAACCCGTTTTACTACATTCTTGCGAGCGTAATAGGTGAGGTGGAAAGCTGTAAGAGGGTACTTTGCAAAGCTGGTAGATTTATCTATGTAAATAGGGTGAAAAATCTTGATGAAATCGTTCTTACTATCTGGGTGTTCGGGAGTTCCTTCCTCTATCTTGGGGAACCGGAAGGTAACAATTTCGCCTTGTTTGGGATCGGTAAAATAGTACTTCAGCTTATTTGCCACCAGATAATCACCCACTAAAAGTGTCTTTTCCATGGAGGAAGAGGGAATAAGGAAGTTCTCGAAAGTGTAGTTGCGAATTATCATCGCTGCCACAAAGGCAAAGAGAATTGCCTCTATCCAATCCTGTACAACAGGTTTATGCTTGCGGAATTTCTTGCCAGCAGGAATAGGGGTAACACCATATTCCAACTTGCCTTTATCTTGCTTTAGTACGGGTTTTTCTCTCATCTGCCTATGTTTCCTTGTCCATTACTTGCGTATTTTTTCCACAAGCTTGCAAGAAGGGGGTTTGTGTCAAGTGAAAAGCGATTTATCCCCTTGCAGAACGCAATAATGCTAATAAGCCAACATAAGCAAGGCTTCAATATCGTGAGACCGGAACTTACTTATCCCGCCCACTTCAGAATCATGCATAATCAATTTTGCTATTTCGGACAGTTCATTTTCTTTAATGCCCAAATCCCGCAACGATGTAGCCATACCCCAAGAATCTATTTTGTCTCTAGCTCTGCGAACTCCCAAAGCTACCTTGTCCTCACCCCAAACATTTTTTGCCCATCGTAGAAATAGCGAAGGGTTTTTTTCGCTCATGTATTCCACCCAAGCAGGGAAAATTACCCCCAGCCCTTCACCATGAGCTATGTCCGGATGCAAGGCAGAAATAGCATGCTCTATTTGATGGCAAGCCCAGTCTCCTCCCCTCATGCCTATACCTGTGATTCCACTAAGTGCCAGGCTGGCACTCCAGGCAAGATTAGATCTTGCTACTAGATCGCTGGGATTGTGCTGTAAAATATCGGTCATTTTTACTATGTTTTTTAGCAAGGCATCATTTATGCAAAGAGTGCTAAGTGCTTTGTTGTTCGAAAAATAGTATTCCATAATGTGAGACATTGCATCAATTGCCCCATTCGCAGTTAATTTGAAGGGTAAGCTGCATTGAACCGTGGGATCTATGAAAGTAACCTTGGGGAACACATGTTGCGAGGTGAAAGACCACTTTTGTAGCTTATCTGTGTTTGTTATCACGGCATTGGAATTCAGCTCACTACCAGATGCAGATATGGTTAAAACCGTAAAAATTGGCAGAGCTTGGGTAATTTTTTCCACATCGGTAAAAGCATTCCAAACATCATTCAGATACACACCAGCAGCCACAGATTTAGCAGTATCGATAACGCTACCGCCCCCTACCGCTAAAATGGCATCCACCTGCTTTTCTTTAGCAAAGCTAATAATTTCTTTTACTTTGTTCAGAGTTGGATTAGCCTGAACTCCCCACACTTCGCTTACAGATATACTGCAACCGGAAAGGGATTCCATCACCTGATTATACACGCCATTTTGCTTTATTGATCCACGCCCGGCGATCAGTAAACAGTGTTTTACTCCTGCATTCATCATCTCGCTGCCAAGTTTGCGAATCATCCCCACACCAAACTGAACTTTGGTAGGATTGTAGAAACTGAAGGATTCCACAGTGTTCTCCTTAAAAGTTTTTAGTATTTATTGCTGGTGCATAGCAGATATTTCTTTGCTGCACCACAGCCTATTTCCCTGATGGGATGCCAAACCAAAGCATCTGTGAACAAACAAGTTTGAAAACTTTCACCATAATCTTCAAAATCAGCCTGTCCTGATATTATAATAAGGCAATTTGGTTGCTAAACAACTTAAAATCTCCTAATTACAATATTTATTCGATCCGGCTGGTAAATCCAAACATCTCTAAGCTTAAGGCAGGCTGCTAATTCTGTAGCCAGATCGGGTTCTAATGTGGCAATCTGCTCCATAGCCCGATTTATGGCACGCTTTACACGCTTACGTTGCCGATATCCTTCATTTTGGAAATTCCGAGCCTTCCCATTGGGGGAGTAAACCTGCTTCAGGTAATCTGCCAAGCTGTCCCTTTCTTCACACAAATCATCCCTGGCAGCATAATCGCAATTCTCTTCCAGTTCTGCAAGTTGTGATATTATGTCATTTAACCGCTCCTTTACCTCATTAATGGTTTGCATATCTGCAAGTGGCTGAGATAAAAAACCTCTTTGCAGATGCAAATCCATGTCCCGCAGTTGATTGGTATCTTTAAACTGATGATACCTTGGTGCAGGAGAAGCCCAACCGCAATCTAATTGCATAATACTTATGGGTAACCCGGGATTAGAAATCAGCTCCAGCAGATGGTTTAATCCTATGCTGCGCTTTAGCTTATGCTGATGCCCTTTATAGTCTATACATACGTACTTGCCTTCAATAGTGAAGCTGCACTTTTCGTGTTCATTACTATCTTCACACATGATAAATCACCTCCAGATATTTCGTTGTGCGTCAAAAGCATATTAGCAATGCTTAATTGTGGTCAACAATCTTAGCATTACTTATAATGTCAAGAAATAAATGAGGGGGGCTAATGCTGGTTAAGAGGAAGCCGATCCCGTAGCGGAGCTTTCCAAAGCTCCGCAGCTATTCTTGCCACATTTATAGGGAAGCCAATGTCTCCTTTATACATAGAAACCATTCGTAAAAGACAGCAAAATAAGAAAGCTAATTTTATTGACAGAAAGAACCCCTTCTGAAGCTGTGCGGTAAATTCTGTTTACAAAACATATTCACAATTCCAAGGAGAAAACATGAAAGCAGAACAAGCCTACCGTATTATTATGCAGAAAGCCGAAGATAACACTGTGGCGCAATCCCTTAGCGGGATCATAGGCTGGCCACTAACCATTGCTACAGATATTGCCGTTATCCCTCTTATTTATGTCCCCCTATGGGATCGTATCCGCGAGCTGTATGATAGATCAAACATCAGCCAGGACGTATCAACCAAGGTAATAACCGGCATAATCAGCGAGATTTTTGTTGATATCGCTCTGGATAAAATTATGGGGAACATCCCTCTTATCGGAATTTACTTCAATGCCATTTGTGCCAAAACTATGACCTGGAGGTTGGGAACCCTATTCGGTATGCTGGCTGCCCGGGGTGATGAAGTGGACGATACCATAGTAAAAGAATCCATGGTACTTATCCGCAAAACCTTTCCTCAAAACGATATGTTCAAATTCAGAACTCCCGATAAAAAAACCTTTATAGACCTGGTGGAAAGCTTTAACGGGCTATCTACGGAGCAATATAAAAGCAGAGTTATAGGTTTATTGGAATGCAAGGGTTAGGGTAATTGGTTAGAATCAGTTAACTGCTTGAAAATAGTAAGAGAGAACAACTTGCCGTGTGTGTAGGCTGAAAATAGGCTGATTGGCATGTGAAGCAAACATATCTCCGTCTATTCAGAAAACGAAAGCGCAAAATTATTGACACAAAATTAACCATGTAAAACATAGGTTTTGCAAACAAAACATAGAGTGTATTAAGCGCTGGGGTTTTTGTAAACAGGCATAAACCCTAAATGGTGTATTGCAGAATTGCAAGCATTATAATGTGACCGTGCTTGGATGAATAATTGTCACCCTCACCCCCAACCCCTCTCCCATCAAGGGAGAGGGGATAAAGTTCCCTCTCCCCTTGTGGGAGAGGGTTAGGGTGAGGGGAGAAAACCGCAATAGCAAGAACACAACAACAAACCTCTAAAACGAAGGAGACGAAAATGAAAACAAGAGTATTTATCTTCCTCCTGCTGATGATAATGGCTTTTACTGCCATCTATGCCAGCGAGGATCCCACCGAACAAGAGGAGTATTTTAGGAAAAAACAAGAACTGGATTTACTCGCAGATCAGTTCAAAGCGGAGACAGGATTTACAGGTGAAATCCAGTATAACTTTGAACAAATGTGCTTAGGGGTATTGGAGGGTAAGTTCTCTGGTATTACGATAACCAGCACAGCGGACACCACAGCTTTCAGAACTGCGTTTAATATGATACTGGACAAAGTACTACCTTATTCAAAGGCTACAAAAAGTAAATTGTATATGAGTAAGATTACAAGTATTTGGGGAGATATAGATACTAAATACTACCAAATCGCAAATGGTTACAATATTGAAGGGGCGGGTTCAATAAAAATAGGATATGATTCCGGGCGCAATAGATTTGTGGTTAGCGATAGTGCAGTGGATATACCGCAAATAAATGCGAATGATTTAATCCCCAAAGAAAGAGCAGAGGAAATAGCTCTTCTTGACAAGAACGATGCACGATATCGCAAAGCAAGAGTGAAATCAACATTCTACACAAACATGGGTTCGAATGCTTATTATCTGGCTTACCTTGTATGCGTTAGTGACGATTCAAATCCAATACTCGGGGATTACTATTACTATATTGAAGCATTAACTGGCATAATTATGACAAAGTATCGTGCTAATCATATTAATTCTGATGTAACCGTTCGCGTTATGGGTAACGATTACATTGAATCATCAATCTGGAGCATACCACCAACATATTATACTGAAGAGCCATTGAAAGATGTTAGAGTAATTGTTAATCCAGATTCGTCTCAAACAGATCTATCAGGATGCGCTTACTTCTATGATGTTGTCGATAGCACTAAAACCGCTAAGCTAACTAATTCACTTTTCAGGTTGTCGTGTAGTAGTGACACCCTAAATGCTATATCATACACAACTGCAAGTGTGGATACTTTACATCATTATACTTTCAGCATTCCAGACAATACTTATTATGCATCTAATGCATACATAGAAGCCGTCAACCACGTTAATGGTTTAATTCGTTTGAACGAAACCCAAGACTACTTTCTAAATCACCTGAACATTACTACATTTTCAACTCCACCAGATCCCACCGCTCAAACATATGGCTGTTATAGCCCTGAAGATAATCTCATATGGTTAAGAGATGGATGACTCTCTGATACTGTTAGACACGAACTTAGCCATCACTTCATTCATCGCAAAATTGGAGCCTGGTCTTTTGATTACCCCATCACAACACACACTGATACAGGTGCCATGGATGAAGCCTGTGCAAATTACTTATGTGGTGCTCCAACCAATAATAGTATTTTGCCTGGGATTGGTAATTATTGCGATATGTCATTATTAAACAGTCTGCCTGCATCCGCTTCATTGAATGAGGATCTATATGCAAAATATGCAAACTCACTATGTATCTCATCTGCTTGGTGGAGTTTGAGAAACAACCAGTACTTCGGTCAAGTGGAACCAGGCAAAAATGCTGTTGATACATTGCTTGTAAAGGGGTTAAATGTTGTATATAATGAAAGCCAATACAATTCCTCCTACAGGTATATACCAAGATATTTCTACAATATTCTGATGAAACGGGTTGACACAGACAGTGAGCCTTGGCCTCTCAATGCTAAACAGATTGCCATCAATGATGCTTACACAAGCCGCGGCTTACATTTCTACCCCAAGGTGGAGAGCATCAGCTCTGGGAATAGTAGCAGGAATATCTTTGGATTGAATGAGCCTGTCCACGTCCAGATTAGCGATTGCCCCCAGAATACCAGGATAAATATCTATGTGATTAAACATGGTGATTACAATTATACGGATGGGGCACCTGTTTCTGCTCTTAGCAGTTTCTATGCCAGTGGTTTTACTCCCATCACAACTGTATCAACTGATCCATCCGGTAACTGGAGCGGATTGATTTGGACTACTCCCAGTTTAGCAGAAGATGGGGTGGGTGATTACGATATAATTGTAGATATTGGTAGCCATACTGCACCCGATGGAATTATTCATTTCGTTTTCAGCGGTGCCAATGTTATGGATGGGTTTGATGGCAGAACCGCTTCGGGATTTAGTGTTATTGATAACGGTATTGATGTGGTGATGGTAAAGCAAGACTTTCCTAAGCAGCAAATTACAATATCAAATAATTAGTACCATTGTTCTGCACAGGCAGGCATCTGTAATAAACAGGTTTCCGCCTATTCAGAAAACGAAAGCGCAAAATTATTGACACAAAGATAACCATGTAAAACATAGGCATTGCAAACAAAACATAAGATAGAGTGTATTAGGCGTTAGTTGAAAAAAGAACTGACATAAGAACAGAACAGTAAACCTCTAAAATAATAAAGGAGACGAAAATGAAAACAAGAGTATTTATCTTCCTCCTGCTGATGATGATAATGGTTATTTCTGCCATCTACGCCAGCGAGGATCCCACCGAAAATGAGGAGTATTTTAGGAAAAAACAAGAACTTGGTATTCTTGCAGATCGATTCAAAGCTGAGACCGCATTCAGGGGAGATATCGAAACCTATCCGGATCAAATGAAGCTCGCCAGATTTACAGGCAATTTCGATGACATCGATATGACGAATGTAAGAGATTCTGTTGCCTTCAGGCAGGTGTGCACTAACGTTATAAACAAGTTGCTGCCTTACATTGGGGCTAATAGTGAACAACTGGTGCTCGGGAAAATCAATGTTGATTCTGATCAGATAGATACCAGATACTATCAGAAAGTAAATGGATACCAAATTGAAAGTGGTGGATACCTGAATATATACTATTTGTATAGCCATAAAAGATTTGGAATTCTGAATGTAACCGTTGATATCCCGCAGGAATCTTTAGGTAACATTATCTCAAAAGAAGAGGCATTCAGTATTGCGAGAAGTGCATTCGAGCAGACCGAATATTGTAACGAAAACACCCCAAAACACAGAAGTAGAACTACAATAATATACAGAAATAGAGTATTGAATGGGAAATCACAACCTTACAGATTGTATTGGAAAGTTGCATTTCCTGGATTGTTGTATTACATAGATGCGGTTACCTCTGAATACTACACTGAAAGATATGTGGTTAACGATGTTTATACATATTCGGTTGATGGCAAGAAATATGGGGTTGATACCAGTTTCGGGCTTATAGGCATGAAGCCAGTGAAGGGTATTGAAGTTTGTAATGGAGCAGACCCAGATTATACTAATGCAGTTGGCGAGGTTCAATTTCCGAACCTACCAGACTCCTCTTTTCAAGTTACTCTTTCGAGCGAAAAATTTAGCATTAGTTCAGGCAACAATCCGGATATAATACATGTAAACTCTTTCACAACAATAGATTCATTGAATTATGAGACTCTCCTGGATGATTTGATAATCCAGAGCGATAGCACTTATTCGTATTTTGCACCTAATATATTCCATCATATAATCGAACAGGACACTTTGTTTTGCAAACTTGATAGCAATTTTTCTACAATAACATATCCGAATGTTATTAACGATTGTCAAAATATGAGTTCGGCATTGGGTGAATTTGATCCTCAGACTTATGCGATTAAACTGGCAAATGGATTAAATTCGCACGTAGTTAGACATGAATCTTCTCATTTCTTTACTTATCAAGTAATGAATTATCACCAGTTTTATGAGTCAGCCAGCCCGATAAATGCAAATCTCTATCAATCCATGGATGAAGCATTTGCGGAGTATTGGCTAAGCATTGGAATCAATTCAACAACTCACAATTACGGGCAGCCAGTTGATATTCAAAACGTAGATGTTGGAGTCGTTTATACTTCATACAATAACTACTCTTTGCCGCTAAATGAAGCTTTTTATTCATGGTATTCAAATAGATACCCTATCGCTTCTGCTTGGTGGTCACTCAGAAACAACTCAATTTTCGGTTCAGATCCAAGGCCAGGGGTAAAAGCTTTTGATGATATTCTGGTAAAAACACTTCGCCAGGATGTTGATCCAAATTACGCTCAACGTTACAAACCCCGTTATTTCTATAACCTACTTATGCAAAGAACCGCTGATCTGCTGCAACCTGATGTGCTTAATAATAAGCAAAAAGCCATCAATAACGCTTATAATAGCCGAGGTTTAAAATTCTATCCTACTGTAGAAAGCTACAGCGGAGGAAACAAAGGCAGAAATGTTTACAATATGAATGATTCCGTTTATGTTGAGATCAGTAACTGCCCTCAGAATACCAGGATAAACATCTATGTGATTAAACATGGCAATTACACTTATACTGATGGGGCACCTGTTTCTGCACTAAATGATCATCTTGCCAATGGATTTACTCAAGCAATAATTGCAACTACCAATGCCGATGGAGAATGGAGTTCTCCTACTCCTATCTGGATCGCAACAGAGGAAGGGGAATACGACATTATAGTAGATATCGGCAGTCCCGGTACACCCGATGGCATTATTCATTTTGCTTTCAGCGGTGCCAATGTTATGGATGGAATTGATGGCAGAACTGAAGCAGGGTTTACAGTTATAGAAAATGGGATTGATGTGGCTGTTGCGTTAGATGTTTCTGGTTCAATGTTGGACGTGGATGATGATATTCAGAGAGCTACTCGTGCTTTAATAGGGTATCTTGATAATGGAGATCGGGTAAATGTGTTCAAGTTCTGTTCTGATGGGCTGTCAAACTACGTT
>JAQVMI010000279.1 GCA_028703735.1 Candidatus Cloacimonadota bacterium
TTGCGGCAGAATGCGGTTCTCATTTAGAACTTATTGCCGATGGAGTGGATGAGGATTATTTGTTATCCGAACTTGGCGATTTAATTAGCAGCGGTTTTGGAGAGTAATTTGCTAAGATTATCTGGTAATAGCATAAACAATGGTATTTTTATTGGAAGAGCTCTGCATATTGCAGTGCAGGCTCATGCAGCAGATACGCACTGCATTTCGGAAGGAGAGATTCCGGCAGAATTAAAGCGGTTTCACGAAGCCATAAATTCTGTGGATGCAGACATTAGCCTGGATCTGAAAAACAGTAAACTGGGCAATAATGATTTGGATATACTTGCCAGCCATAGAGATATTCTGCACGATCCCGAATTAACCAAAATGGTGGAAACTTCCATAAAAGAGCAGTTACATCATGCAGGCTTAGCTGTGCAAGAAAGCTTTAAAAAAATTGTAAGCCAGTTTGAAGCGATGAGTGTGGAATCCTTTGCTTTGCGTGCTGCAGATTATAGTGACGTAGGCACCAGACTTATGAATGCCCTTAGCGGCGTTTCTGGAACCCTTCCTGATAACCTGGAAAGTGATCATATTCCCATAGTTAGTGAAATGAGCCCTTCCCTGGTTAGCAAGCTGGCGCATGCAAGCATTGGTGCATACCTTTGTGCCAGAGGCAGCTACAATTCCCATGCGTCCATTCTTAGCCGTGCTTTAGGCTTGGTTGCCATTGCCAATATTCCCGGATTACAGGAAAAATTGAAAGATGATGATTTGCTGATTATAGATGGAGACGAAGGCAAGCTGGTGATTAATCCGGACGAGGAAACCCTGGAATTCTATGCTCAAAAAGTGCAGGTGGTGGAATTGCTTCACCAAAAGCTGGAAAAACTAAAGGCTTCCGCTTCGCAAACTGCGGATGGAAAAGAGATTACCCTTTATGCAAATATTGGTTTACCCGAAGAAATGGCAGTAATCGAAAATCTTGGCTGCGATGGTATTGGATTGTTCCGCACAGAATTTCTGTTTATTTCACGTCAGAACCTTCCCAGTGAGGAAGAGCAATTTGAGATTTACAGGCAATTGGCAGAACGCATGGCTCCTACACCTGTAACCATCAGAACCTTTGATCTGGGATGCGATAAACTATCACCTTTTGGATTAGAAGTTCCCGAAGAAAATCCCTATTTGGGGAACCGGGGTATCCGCTTCAGTTTGGCTAATCACGAGATGTTTTATACTCAGCTAAAGGCTATATTACGTGCTTCTGCCTTTGGTAATATCCGCATCATGTTTCCCATGATTTTGGATGCGGAAGATTTTGCTGAGGCTAAACATGTGTTTAACCATTGCCAGGAACAGCTATACTCTCAAGGTGTTGCCTTTGATAGCTCTATAAAGTTAGGAGCTATGATCGAAATCCCTTCTGCGGCTTTGGAAGCGGATTCTTTGGCGATGGCTTGTGATTTTTTGAGTATTGGAACAAACGACCTCGTGCAATACACTTTGGCAGTAGATAGAAATAACGAAAACGTATCACGCTATTATATTCAGCACCATCCGGCAGTGCTATCACTTATTCGCAGCACTATCCTTAGTGCCGCAAAATATAACACCCCCTTATCTGTGTGTGGAGAAATGGCATCCAATCCCACATATATTCCCCTGCTGATTGGTATGGGAATAAAAGAGCTAAGTATAAACCCCGCAGGATATTTTGCTGCTAAAGCAATAGTCCAAAAATGCGACAGACAGCTTTTTCAGCTAATTTCCAGGTTCAATTTCTCGGTGTCTGTAAGAGAGGTGGAACAGCTTATTTATAGGGATCTTAAACACTATTCTACAATACAGGAGTAACAAATGTTGAAATTTGCCTATCACAATTTATTGGCTTCCACTTTAATACCCTCTGCTATACCTTTGGAAAAGCTAAAGGAATCTGCAGAGATAGTTAAGGTTGCTCACCAGGAAATTCTAAGCGATCGCCGGGCTGATATCCTGGGTTTTTACAATCTGCCAGAGCTTGATACAAACCATATTACAGATTTTATAGCAAAGCAGGATGATAAATTTGACACCATGTTAGTATTGGGTATAGGTGGCTCTGCTTTGGGGAATAAGGCTTTGTATTCTGCGCTAAAAACCGAAGGCGAGCTAAAGAAGAAACTGTTTGTTTACGACAATGTGGATCCTGTGTTTCTACACGAAACCTTAGGCTCTGTAAATCTCGATACCACAATAATTAACATCATCACTAAAAGCGGGACAACCGCAGAAACAATGGCTGGCTACATGATCCTGGTGGATATCATTAAGCAGAAATTCCCCTCTGACTATCAAAAGCGGATTGTTATAACCACAGATAGGGAAAAGGGATTTTTGCGCCAAGTTATTGCCAGCGAAGGATATGCTTCTTTTGTGGTTCCAGATAATGTGGGAGGCAGATTTTCTGTGCTAACCGATGTGGGTTTGGTTTCCTCTGCCTTTGTAGGTATGGATATTGCTGCTTTGTTGCAAGGTGCTGCCTCCATGCGTAACCGTTGTCAGAATCCGGATATTTGGGATAATCCTGCATACCTAAATGCATTAATCCATTTTCTGTATTATCGGATGGGAAAAAACATCAGTGTTATGATGCCTTATAGTAATGCTTTATACGACTTTGCAGATTGGTATCGCCAGCTTTGGGCAGAAAGCCTGGGCAAACGTAAGGACAATAGTGGCAGGGATATCTTTGTAGGGCAAACTCCAGTGAAAGCTTTGGGTACTACCGATCAACATTCACAAGTTCAGCTTTACACAGAGGGTCCAAACGATAAAGTGTTCACCTTCTTAACTGTAGAGAATTTTAAACATGATTACACCATTCCCAATCTGCATCCAGATCGCGAGGAAGTTAGCTATCTGGGAGGAAGAAAGCTTTCGGAATTGCTTAATGCAGAACGCTTTGCCACAGAAATTGCTTTAAGCCAGGCTAAGCGACCTAATGCCAATATTGTATTCCCTGTAATTGATGAATTTCACTTAGGTGAGTTTATCATGCTATACGAAATCCAAACTGTATTTGCAGGTAAGCTGTTGCAGATAAATCCTTTGGATCAGCCTGGAGTGGAAGCTGGAAAAATTGCCACGTATGCACTGATGGGGAAGGCTGGCTTCGATAAAGAACGCAGTGATATTGAACAATACAAAAAGGAACGTGGTTTAAGCTGATAGGTGGCTTAGTTCTGGAAATGTAATAGTTTCTCAGTCATTCCGAACTTTATTTGGGATTCGGTAAGATAGATTCCGGATAAAGTCCGGATTGACTTTTATCTTTCACAAAGAGTAAAAGAGAAAAGAGAAAAAGAGAGTTTTTTTCACAAAGAGCAAAAGAGAAAAGAGAAAAGAGAAAACAGATGCATCTTACTTCCAACATGCCTATTTCGCTTCTTGTCTATCATCCGATGTCTTTCTCCTCGTAATAATAAACCTCTGCTTTTCTTTGCTTTCCTCTGCTTTTTCTCTGTGTTTAAAAAAAGAAATCTCCGCGTTGTTCTCCATTTTTACCACAAACCACATCGTAAGTTATGAAAGAGAGCCTTTTTTTACAAAGAGTAAAAGAGTAAAAGAGAAAAAGAGAGTTTTTTTCACAAAGAGCAAAAGAGAAAAGAGAAAAGAGAAAACAGATGCATCTTACTTCCAACATGCCTCTTTCGCTCTTTGTCAATATATCCTCTGTCTTTCTCTTTGCAAAAATAAATCTCTGCTTTTCTTTGCTTTCCTCTGCTTTTTCTCTGTGTTTAAAAAAAGAAATCTCCGCATT
>JAQVMI010000280.1 GCA_028703735.1 Candidatus Cloacimonadota bacterium
ATAAAGTGTTCTCTACCCCGCAATTCGCCACCAACCCTCGCTACTAAGAAATCTCCGGCTACAGCGGCGTCGCATCTTGCCAAAACGGTCATACTGGAGGATAAAAGTGCGGGAGTGCTGCAGTTCGGGAGTTTTGAAGCCTGATCCCTGGTAAAGGGAAAGGTGAGCGTGTGAGAACCATCGATCTTAATCCAATAGCCCTTGCTTGGATACATTGTAGTAAGTGTGGAATAGGGATTATCTGGAATAAAGACTCCATCAGTGCCTTTCACTTGCTGCAACCAACCACTGATGGAAGCCATAGCGGTTTCCACAGGCATGGCACTCTGGGGCAGAAAACCCGTCAAATTCCAACCATCATTCAGGGGCAGAGCTGTACTGACGGGAATTGGCAAACCCAATACTGTCCACATAAAGGGAGCACTCATAAGGATGCTATAAGCCTTGCCGTCTGTAAGCGAAGTAAGCGTAGAATAGGGATTGCCAGGGATATACACACCCTCTGTTCCCTTGATCTGCTGTAGGCTTCCGGAAACATCTGAGAAAATGGTAGAAATATTGTGATCAACTGGCGACACATTCAGGGAAACCAGATTCCAGCCCGAAACCAGAGGAATGCTTTGCCAACTGGCAAGTGTGGAATATATGATCGGCCTGATCATTATCTCCCCTTCCGTTACCGGTTCCCAGACAGTGGTAACCTTTTTGTAGCTGAAACCGCTGGAACTGGTGTCCAAGTCAATATGGGAAGAGAGGGTCATTTCTAAAATCCCCAGATAGAAGGAACCATCCTCCACCACCACATCTTGAGGCAGGGAAATATAATTCCATCCCGCAACTATAGAAGTAACGGGGTATAGATTTTGACAAATCTGAGTTCCCGGCATACCATTGGTGCCGTCATTGTTAAATACTCGCACAATGATCCCTGAACTACCGGTGGTGCGCACAAAAACTTTTATCCATCTTATTGTTACCGATCCGGGATATTCGTATTTCACCGCCATCTGTCTTGTGGTTCCCACAGAATAGCCTTGTTCAGAAGTTCCATCATCGTGATGCAATTCCACATGGGAAGGCGGGATTACGAATGCAGTTGCCGTATTAGACCCATTGGATTCCACGGTTGCATACATCGCCGTAACGTAATAGCTGTGCTGTCCTCCAGGGACATTTGTGTCCATGTAGTTCAAGGTTGTTCCAGCAACAGTAGAATGCAATGCCCCATCGAGGTAAATCCTGTAAGCTGTAACTTCCCGTGTCAGGCGTGGAGAACCACTACAGCGTAGCAGGGATGAAGAAAAGCTCTGGCTGTTTTCGGTGGGTATGTGGCTTAGTACATACTCACGTCCGGCAGCATCAGTCACAAACACCCTAATATTCCAATTATAGGTGAATAAAGAGGATATAGTGCTAAGCGTTGTCCATGTACCCTCATAGCGTATCATGTTCCCATAACCTTCCACCTGAGGACCGGCATCGCAGCCGGCAGGATAGCCTGATTGGGCAATGCAGCGGAAACCCGCCATCAGTTGTAGTCCTTCGGGAATGGTGTAAGGAGTGGTAAGCACTATCTCGTTCCAAGCTCCAATAGAGGGATTTGTTAGGGGTTGATCCACCACCAGAGTATGGGCAGTGCCGCTCCAGATACGTACCGCATAACTGCATGCGACCTCATCTGGCCAGAACTTGATCTTGGTAATGTTCATGCCCACATAATTACTTATGCTATTCACTGCGCCGGCGGCATCCCATTTTATCGCTACATCAAAATCGGTTACTGCATTCGTACCAATGGCATGGCTGTTTTCACCGCAGTAACTTAACCAGCCTGGTTGTGCACTACCTCCGGAACCAGGTTCATCCCACGTAAGCTCTACATTGCTGCCATTAACCGTAGTTTGCAGATTCTCCGGAGGATCTATGGGAACTGGATGCGCTTTTGATTTAATAGTCTCATGGTTAACCGCTACTTCATGTTTTCCATTGGAGGCTGAGTTTATGGCTATTTCCGAATGGATGAGAGTGCTGGCACTCAATAGGGTGAAGCAAAGCATAATACTAATGATAATAAAAGCAGATTTCATCTATCCTCCCTGGTTTTTTTTGAATTGTGCAGAACAATTGGGCAGGAACAACCTGCACAAAAAGGAGATCCAAAAAGCAATTATATGTTTTCAATGTAATTGCAATACTATCCATAATTATGGAGTAAGAAGTTGAACAATATGATGATAGCGTGTTACAGAAAGTATAACTGTTTTTGAGCACTTGATACCTATTTCCGATGTTGTTTCGCTCGCCGATTGCTGTTTTTACAGTCATATCTTACTCCTGATGTCTTCAGAAATATCAACTGTGGCAACGTGCCAAGAAGATTCTGGAAACCACCTTCGACAATCCAAAACATGAAGTTATAATTCACATAATCCGTCAAGATATTTATCACCATAAATTTGAAAATTATAAAAGTGACTGTTCAATTATCTGAATCATGCTACACTGCATTCTATACAGTAAATGAGATTAAGCGAGCGAGATTTCTCCAATCTACTGGTAACAAAATCATATTAAGCACAAATTGTCGAGATAGGGAGTTTCTTATGGGGGAATCGTTCTGTTTTCTGCGATTTCAAATCATCAAAAAACTTGAAGCAAAATTTTTGTCAGTTAGTCATTATACAGATCAGGGAGCAAGCAAAACCAGTTAGTCATTTGTTAGTTGAATAAATCGTAAAAACGCTAAGTACAAGTAAAACGTGGAGCGGGCAACGGGACTCGAACCCGCGACCCCCAGCTTGGGAAGCTAATGCTCTACCAACTGAGCTATGCCCGCTCACATGGAAGCAATTTCTTATAAGGCTAAGGATTCGTCAAGAAAAACTAATATGTAACCCCATGAAACTGTTTTGATGCAAAAATATTCGTATTTGCACCATCAATTGCATAACTATTATGGCATGTGTAATATTAACAAATGAATGAGGTTCCTTATGAAATCTAATAGCTTAATATGGCTATGCGTTATCATGGTATTCGTGATACCGGTTACACTTGTTTCGCAAGTTACAAGTATCCCACAAAATTTTAGTATCCTGCGTAGCTCTTCCAATGCAGTTAGCATCCGTTTTCAAACTCCGGAGTGGAGTATCGAAAGTGTGCAGGTAAAAGGTGAAACCCTTGATCGGGTTAAAGTACTGAACACTCCCTATTTATTTTTTGACGAAACCGAAACCCTTCCAGTATTTTCCACCATGATTGCCATTCCCTATAGTGGTGGTGCAACTCTTACTGTGGTTAATTCTTCCAGCCAAATTCAACAAAATATAAAAGCTGATTTTGATGAAACCCTTAGAAGTGAACGTAAGAAAGGCAATTATTCGGGTTCTCTTTATCCCGCTAATACAGTTAGCATTTCTGATCCACAGGTAATTCGCGATTATCGGGTGGTTAGTATAAATGTTTATCCTTTCCAATACGACCAGGATAATGGCAAACTGCTGGTTAGCGAAAGTATAGACGTTCAGATAGACTTTAACAACTATTCTTCAGTGAACGAAATCTCTCCTCCGCTTTCAGTATCCAAAGCACTGGAAAACACCTATCGTGCGATGATTCTGAATTATGAAGATACCCTTACCAGAGACACAGTTTATGAAACTCCGATTATGCTGGTCATATATGGAAACAACGCTGACCCTATCTATACTGGCAAAGTAAACGAGTATATTTCTTGGAAAAAGCAAAAGGGCTTCAAAGTATTTTCTGCAAGTACTGCAACT
>JAQVMI010000281.1 GCA_028703735.1 Candidatus Cloacimonadota bacterium
ATCATTGGAATCAACGGTAGAAATGCGTTGAGTTTTGAATTTGAGTTTGATGGCTGAATCCACCGGATTGCCGTCTGCATCTGTAGTTGCTCCATTTGCGTAAGCATAATAGGCATCTTCAGCAGCATCCCATACGCCGTCACCATCTAAATCATTTATCATGCGGTTGATAGTGGCATCCGCTGTTTGCATTAAGGCTAAATTCTGACCTGTTACAAAAGCTGGATTCACGTTATCCACCACTGCATGGATGCGGTTTAGGATGGATGATCCTTCGAAAACATCACCACCCTGATATATTGCGTGGTGAGCGCCAAGGTATTCGTCTCCGGATACATGAGTTATAATAGCAGGATTGCCCACTTCGTCATATATATCCCAAAGCGTAATTCCATAAGTGGTTTCTGCAGTTAGGGATACTATCTGTCCAGCATTCTTGCCGTCCCAATAGAGGCTTAAATTTCCACCCCCCGCATTAGTGACCACAAGATCACCATTGGAGAGGGTATCGTTTATTCCATAGGTGATAAAAAACTCCTCCCGATTTTCAGAGGTAAAGCGGAGTTTGAAAGACCTGGCTCCATCAGCCAAACCCCAATTGGGAATTTTTAACATGATCTTTAGCTGATGTGGTGCTGTAGTGAATGAATCCACTGCTGCCACATTGGGGGAAAAGCGCAAAGGCACCGACATATCATAAAAAATATCCTGCACCCCAACTATACTGGGAGGCATCAGGTCGGCTACAATATGCTGAGCAGGGTTATTGCCATTCTTAGCTACCCAATAGCTGAAAGCTGCATTGCTAAAATTGCCGTCAACTGTCTGCAGCTTCACGATTTTTACCTTTAGACTGTCCGTGTGGTTGATGCCGCCAGGATCAGGAGTGAAAACTGCTGTGAAAGCTCCACCGGATACGTTGTATGCCAAAACTTCGCCATTAACGAAACCGGAGGCAGCCCAGTCTATCCAGATTTTATTTACGGCTGTATCGCCAGCGGTTTTCAATGTTCCTTTTACATACAAAACATCGCCAATTTTAAAGAAGGTTAAATTGGGGAGATTATTAACCCGCAGGTGCGATGAAAGTATTTCAGCGGAGGTTGGACGTTTATTATTAATAGGAGTAAATACGTCATCCAGGACCACACCTGGATTTAGATTGCCTGTTACATAGGCATATACTTTGGCTTTAAATTGATTGGCTATCGCTCCTTCACTTACGGTATATGAACCTGTGAAAGTGTTGCTCGTTTTCGTCATGTTGACGATTGAGCCACCAAAATCAGTAAAATCAACTTCAGCGGTAGCTATATCGGCACTGGTAAAAGAAACTGTAATTGTAGAGCCAATTATTGCTTTACCAGTTGTTCCAGCATTCGATAAGGTTGTATTGATATTAAGTGCCCCAATAGTAGCAGGGATATTGTTAACCGTAAATTCAGTTTCATCCCAAACTCCATGATCGTTGCCATTGGCAGTTGTTCCGGTTACTTTTACATTCGCCAGAATATTGTTCAAATTGCCTGGAGTAACGGTATAATCCGCCTTCCACTTTGATTCTCCAGCATACCAAGTCATTACTGCTTCAGCCACCCCACCAAATTCTGTGAAGTTGACCGTCGCTGAAACAAGCTTGAGTGTAGGATTCGCTAAGTCGGGGTCGGTTAATTCGACCTTTACCTTAGTACCAATCAACACTATTCCCCCTGTTCCAGCATCTTCCAAGGTAACAGCTATATTGGCTGCGGTGAAAGACCTAGTTTGGGCGAATAGTGAGGATGCTGCAAGAACAAACAACACTACAAATAGTAGTGCACTACGTACTTTGCTTTTCATTTGCACCTCGCTTTTTTTAATTTAGTTACGTAATTATTTGGTTGCAAACCACCAAGTAAAACAAGGGTGAACTTCGTTTTACGCTTCTCTATCATTATCATATCTCCTTAGGAATGCGTTTGATACGCAAACCAGACTATAATTATCGAATTTTATGGATTGTTCAGAGGCTTGGAATCTTGTCAAGAGATTAGTTCTATATATTAACTCTTGAAAGTAAATGGTGAACATGATATACATGTTATCTGTCACTGCCACAAACCCTTACGCCAATGTGGATTAAATTCCACAACACTTCTCCTCGTGATACACTGCTTTGCAGGTAGAACCTGTGCTACCTTGCAATTGAATTTCGAAATCCTAAATCTTACCATACTAATCCTGTTAATATCCTTATTCTATTAGCGAGAACTTCGGTCCTACTTTTCTGCTGCCACTCTGAACCCGGCAGCTCTGTTAAATATGAAAATCCAAAACTCCTCTGCTTTACGCAGTTTAGGTGTCACTCCTCAGCGACATCACTATTAAGCAATTTCCGTGATACTTGTCATTAGAATATCCAAGCATAACACAATTCATTCCTTTGTAAACTCCTTGAGCAACAAAAACTATAACACGAGGGCAAGCTAATAGCACTAAGATAATTTGTCAAGGAAATTGATGTGAATTATTTCGTGCTGCACTATCTACTTGATTTATAAGGTGTTACACTTTGTATTGCCTTTTACCCTTATCCGAATATTTCTAAACCAAGATAGCCAAAAAACCCCTTTACCACAGCCTTTTTTAGCCCATATTTCCATGATCTTTCCAGCAGTGCCTTTACTTGCTGCATAGTGGAGATTGTGCACTTATTTAAGTAAATATATATTAATTATGTGCTTCTTGATGGTGAAAGGTTATACAAACGTACAACTACAGTAAGCATTTCTTCTTGTCATAATCAATACCTAATATTAGAGAAATTATACGTATTATTGATGTATTAGTTTTTAGGGTAATTGCGCATTATAATGGTTGAAAAGCCATAATTGGAGAAGTGGTTAGCATAGAGCCCTGGAGGGGCGAAATTCTATAGCCTGAGGTGGAGCGTTAGCGAAACCTCAGGTAATATGCCCAACCAAAACCACAAACCCCTTCAGGGGTGACACTCTGACCATAAGAAAGCAGTGCACATAATGTTTGGTAAAATTCGCCATCGACCTTTATTATCAAACGTAATTTATCCCGGTGTTTTTACCTTATCGCCTGATGGTGTCACCCCATAAAGGGGTTTATTGTGGGGGATACCCCAACCTGAGGTTCCGCTAACGCTCCACCTCAGGCTATGGAATTTCGCTCTTCCAGAGCTAAGGCTGCGGGCTTTTTTAACAGCCTGCTTCCTGTAACGTTGCAGTTACCTTGCAGCTACATTTGTTCCTGCAAGGTAAGTTAAAGGATAGATGGCAGATACAGTTAGAAACAAGGATGGATTAACCAAGGTGCAGGAAATTCTTAACCAATTGCCACAGAAGGATTAACCGGGATGTTGCAAAGGATTAACAAGGTTACCATTTCCTGCTATGCGCTTGTCATTCCGGACTCGATCCTGAATCTATAAAACTGGATTCCTGCCTTCGCAGGAATGACAACTTGCTGTGGAGCAGTATGTTCCGCTTGTCATTCCGGACTCGATCCTGAATCTATAAAACTGGATTCCTGCCTTCGCAGGAATGACAACTTGCTGTGGAGCAGTATGTTCCGCTTGTCATTCCGGACTTGATCCGGAATCTCCCAAACAAGGTTCCATCGATGAGAATCCGCCAGCCACCCACCAACCATAATAGTTCCATATAACAAAAAAGCGCACCTTAAGTGCGCTGTTATGTTGCAACTAAATTTATTGCGATATTATCACTCCGCTATCGGGCTCAAAATCCACC
>JAQVMI010000282.1 GCA_028703735.1 Candidatus Cloacimonadota bacterium
AGGAAGCCATAAACTTAATTGGAATGGACGGGACAGCAACAACAGAGTTTGTGCAAATGGTATCTATTTCTACAAGCTAAGCACTGCCACAATGAACCAAACCAGGAAAATGGTTATCGTAAAATAGTACACTTTTAGCTTGGGTTTTAGCAAATCAAATTGCGATAAACCAGTAATAATCTCAGGATGCAGCCATTAACGCTGCATCCTGTTTTTATTGTTAGGGTTACAGATTGGGTTACAAACCCAATCGTACAACAGGATGCAATCCTATGTTACGGCAATGTAACATAGCTTTTAAAGCTGTTGTATCAGCCGGTTTGAAACCGGCGAAATCTGTGATTGGGGTAAAGATTGGGTAACAAACCCAATCGTACAACAGGATGCAATCCTATGTTACGATAATGTAACTTGTTTCCGATTATTGAATAATCACCACAGTTAAATTACTGAACACCTTACAATTTTTATTGACAGAATTCTAATGTCCAAATAAATTCCGCAAATAGGATTTATGGCTAAATGGAGTATAATTTATGTCTGTTGTATGTTTTAATGTAAGTGCATTATACCACTGTTATTTAGTGTTTGGTGAAATGCCTTGTTTCTCATCTGTTAACCCAAAAACATCATCCAAAAGGAGTTTAAAATGGTAGAAATCCCCCAATACGTAGGATTCGTAGCTTTGAAACACATGGTAAAACGCATTATTCTGGTAGCAATTGGAACAATCCTGGTGTTAATTTTTGCTTTGAATAGTTGTCAGGTGGTAAAACCCGGATATCGTGGAATAAAGGTAACTTTGGGTTCGGTAAGCAATACTGTCTTAAATGAAGGCATCCACTTCAAAGCACCCTTTATTCAGCAAATTGAATCGATGTCTGTAAAAATTGAAAAGAAGGAAACCCCGGCAGATGCAGTTTCCAAAGATTTGCAGGATATAAAAACCACCATTGCAATCAATTACCATATTGTTCCCAGCAAGGTAAACGTAGTTTACAAGGAATATGCTAAAACACCCAAGGAAGCAGAAGATATCATAATAGGACCAAAGGTACAGGAAATTGTAAAAGCTGTGGTCTCCAAGTATAACACTCTGGAATTAATTTCTCAGCGAGAGCCTGTGAGAGCCAAGATTCAAGCAGAACTTACTAAAGTGGTATTGAAATATCACATAATTCTGGATGAATTATCAATAGTGAATTTCACCTTTTCCACCGGCTTCACCCAAAGTATAGAACGCAAGCAAATTGCCGAACAGGATGCAATAACCGCTCAGAAAAAACTGGAGCAGATAAAGTTTGAGGCAGAACAATTAGTGGCAGCGGCAAGAGGGGAAGCAGAATCTAACAGATTAAAACAGATTACCTTAACACCGATGTTGATTGAATGGGAAAAAACCAAAAAATGGAATGGAGTGCTGCCTCAGGTTACAGGCAGCGGTGGAACCTTTGTTAATTTGGGATTGGGAAAATGAGGGATTTTTTTGCTGAGGTGAATCCAGAAAGAGAAAACCAGGAATTTATCCAGCGAAATGAAAATGCTTCATCCAGAATTGGTGTCGCACCATAGTTACTATATCGCAAAAGAAAAGCCTGCCTATTTTGGAGGAGTTGTAATCCACTTAGGCTGTGGCAAATATATACCGATACCGAATATCAGTGTATTCTTTTTATTGACAGAATTCTAAGGTGCAAGTAAATTTCGTAAACAGGATTTACGGCTATATGGAGTATAATTGATGTCTGTTGTATGTTTTAATGTAAGTGCATTACACCACTGTTATTTAGTCCAATGTGAAATGCCTATTTTCTTATCTTTTAACCGAAAACATCTTCCAGAAGGAGTAAAGCTATGGGATTTGTAATCTTTATCGTTTCAGACACCTTTACGGGAATTTTTGCCTTAGTGTTATTGCCTCTACTTATCGCCCGCAAGTACAAAACAAGTAAATTCAGTGTTCCAGAAAAATACGAGGTTTGGCGCACAGCTATGATTAAAGCTATGATCGCCAATATTCTGATGGCTCTATCTGGAATTGGTGCGTGTATATCTTTGGTTATGATCAGCAATGGTTCTGCAACAGTAAACCTTGGCTACTTTTTCGCTGTACTATGGGGTATCGTTAGTTTCGTTTACTCCGGTTTGAAGAATAAGGCTAATAAAATTCTGTTAGCAGAAAGCGAAGCAGCAAAGTAAAGCCTCTTTAAGTAGCTTGCAGAAAACTGCATCAACCGAACCTTACACATAACCGTAATTTCTTGGAAAATGTCGATTTAACTTGACATCTGCCCTGTAGTTGATTAAAATATTAATATCTTAAGCAAACGCAAGGACATAAAAATGAGATTGACAACCAGGCACATTCTACTACTCGCTTTCTTGGTGATGATACATCACTTTGCGTATTCCAGCGAGCTGGTGCCTGTGCGTTTGCAGCTAAAATGGAAGCATCAGTTTCAGTTTGCCGGTTACTATGCTGCCATAGAACGTGGGTACTATCGGGATGTGGGATTGGATGTTTCCATTTTGGAAGCTCAACCTCAAAAGACTCCTTTCGATGCAGTATTTCGGGGTGAGGCAGAATTCGGTGTTTGTACCACAGATATATTATCCTCGAAAAATAAAGGGGAAACTCCGGTTGTTCTTGCCAATATTTTCCAGCATTCGCCTCATATCATCATCGCTATGCAAGAATCTGGAATAAGGCATATTCATGATCTTGCCGGTAAAAAAATAGCTGCCGAGCCTGGAGCTGCCGATTTGTATGCAATTCTTTTATCCGAGGGTGTTTCTTTGGATAAATTTAGTGTGGAAGAGCTCGATTTCAGTATAGATAAATTTATAGCTGGAGAAGTGGATGCCATCACAGCATATTCCACCGATCAAATATTTCCTTTGCAGGAAGCAGGTTACGAATTAAACCTCATCTACCCTACAAATAGCGGAGTGGATTTTTATGGAGATCTGCTATTTACCAGCCAAGCTTTGATTTTGTCCAATCCCGCCTTAGTAAAGAAATTCGTTGCCGCTTCCTTAAAAGGTTGGAGCTATGCCCTAAGCAACCGAGAAGAGCTTGTAAACCTGATTTACAACAAGTATAGCAAGCGGCATTCTTTGAATCACTTGCGTTTCGAAGCAGAGCAAACCTGGAAGCTGATACTGCCGGAAGTTGTGGAAATTGGCTACACAAATCCCGGAAGATGGGAAACAATTTTAGAGATGTATAAAAGACTGGGAAGGGTGGATGAATCGGTAACTTTAGAGGGTATGCTGTATGCAGATTACCAAAAGCAACCTTTCAGAATTCCCTGGAGATTAATCATAATTCTATGCAGTGCCTTGATTATCGCCATAGCCTTCTTATCCTTCTTTTACCGCTATAACAAAAAGCTGAAACAAGAGATACATAAACGGGAATTAATCCAACAGCAACTAAGCGAAACAAATGAGGTTTTGTTCAGAACCAATAAGGAAAAGGATAAATTTTTCTCTATTATAGCGCACGATTTGCGTAGTCCCTTCACTGCCTTTCTGGGGATCACCCAGGTGCTCTTGGAACAAATTGATGCCATGGAACTGAAAGAGATAAAATACTACGCAGAAAATCTGAATAAATCTGCCAAAAATCTGTATCGCCTATTGGAAAACCTGCTGCAATGGTCTTGCATCAAACAAGGACTTTCCACCCCTCAATTCACAACCTTTTCCATAAATAAAACCGTGGAAGACATCCTGAAAATGTTTAGAATCAGTG
>JAQVMI010000283.1 GCA_028703735.1 Candidatus Cloacimonadota bacterium
TTTTAACCGGTAACGGATTATAGGCGTGGGATTTATCCCACGTACAAATACACACCGAAAAACCACCGGTTTTTAACCGGTTTCGGACTTTAGAGGGGATTTCAATCCCCGACCCACAAAATAAACCTTTACAAAATATCCAGCCTGCAAATTATTAAAACAAAGGAGATAAACCTATGAGTAGCGCATCATTAACGTTTCTTTTGTATCACATCGTTTTCAGTGTTAAGAACCGGGATGTCCGGCTTGATCCACAGCTCCGGCTACGCATGTACCCTTACATGGGTGGCATCATAAAAAAACTGGGTGGGATTCCGATAATCATCAATGGCACCTCTAACCATGTTCACATACTATGTTTTTTGCCAAAGCATCTTTCTATTTCCGAATGCATCAAAATCATAAAAGCGCGTAGCTCGCTGTGGCACAATAGGGTATATGATAACAACAACCATTCCTTTCACTGGCAGGATGGCTATGGAGTGTTTTCCGTTAGCGGAGAAAACCTGGAAAAGGTGAAGCATTACATCGCCAATCAGGAAACCCACCACAGCCACTTAACCTTCGATGATGAATGGCTGGCACTGCATAATAAACTGATTGATTATACCAATGTTATGGAAATGGATTATGACATAGTGGAGGATTAATGGGGATTAAAATCCCCTAAAAAGTCTGAAACCGGTTAAAACCGGTTTTATGTTATGGATGAACACCTGCACGTGGGATAAATCCAACGCCTATAATCCGATACGGGTTAAAACCCGTTGCTATTTCTGGGTTTAGATCATAGAGAACAACTCGAGTATTGGGGATCAACCCATTACCATAGATGCTGATCTCAGGAATCGTGCCCGGTTTGGGGATTTGCCAGAGCTGCTATTATTCCAAGCTTGCGCTCATAAACAAACTAAATTTGCTGCTGATTTCAGCCGCGAAGCCTTACCGTGAAGGTGTAGTCACTTTCTTCGGTAACGTTAAATCTCCAGCCTTCGCATAATGCCTGGAGCTCTCTAAGGAACCCCTCGTCCATTTGGCCATTGTGGGTAATCATGGCAGATTCAACCTTGCCTGACGCAATAATCAACAAGCGAACTTTTACACTGCCAGAGAATGGTTTAAGAGCACTCCACTTCTGAGATAGTGCGTAAATTTGACTTATCCTGGCAGAAACAGTCGAACTGATAACTTCATATCTGGTCCTCGTTTCAACAGGTAAGGAGGCTATGCTGGATTGGGTAACCTGAGCAACTTTCTTAGTTTGAAATGAACTAACAAGCTGATTAGATCTTACCGATTGCCCAAACAACACACCACTGGGAGCTAATCTGCTTTGATCGCTTGAGGCTTTCACAATAGTTCCAGCATCGGGGTGCACGTTAGAATCGGGAGCTATCTTGATGACTAAGATGTCACCCAATCCGCTACTGGTGAGTGAGGTTGTGCCAATAGTGGCAGTTCCTTGAAAACATCCAGTTACGTAGCAATTTCCACCGCTGTCGATAGCGATGCCCTTTCCTTCGTCCCAGCAAGTTTCGCCGCCGGCATTTATTGCCCATAAATAATTTCCATTGGTATCCAGCTTGGTGATAAAGAGATCGTTATTTCCACAGCTATCTAACCGGATTGCCCCAAATTTGGCTCCACTATGAAAAAGTCCGGTTACATAAGTATTCCCGCTACTGTCAGCGGTGATTGCATTTCCATCATTGATGCCATAACCAGTTCCGCCTGCTTGTTTTGCCCATAAATAATTACCATTGGAATCCAACTTGGTGATAAAGAGGTCTGTTGTAGAGGATCCCTGCTGATTCACAGTAAGCGATGTTGCTCCAAACTTGACAGTATCATACCCATCAAGACTACCTGTTAAATAGATATTCCCGCTATTGCCAGTTGCGATACCATTAACCGTAGAGGAACGTCCTCCTTCCGTTTTTGTTGCCCAGAGAAAATTACCGTTGGCATCCAACTTAGCGATAAAGATTTCCCCATACGCGCTACCTGAGAGCGTGGTCGCTCCAAAAGTGGCAGACCGTGTAAATTTCCCTGTTACATAACTATTCCCGTTGCTGTCGGTGGCAATACCCTTGAGGGCAATCTCCTCGCTATTATCATAACTTGTTCCGCCTGCCTGTTTTGCCCACAGATAATTACCATAGGTATCCAGTTTGGCAATATAGATAGCATATTCTCCGCTACAGGTAAGTTTGGTAGTGCCAAAAGTGGCAGTGTTACTAAATCCTCCCGTCACATAGCAGTTTCCGCTGCTATCGGTGGCAATGCCGGTGCCATAAAAAGAACCTGATCCCCCCGTCTTTTTAGCCCATTGATAGTTCCCGTTGGTATCAAGCTTGGTGATAAAGATGCTGTTATCTTCAGCAGCATTTCCATGATCTTCTCTTTTTAGGGTTGTTGAGCCGAAAGTTGTCGTGTTCTCTAAATCTCCCATCACATAGCAATTCCCGCTGCTGTCGGTGGCAATGCCACGGATAGAATTATCTCCGGCGTTCTTTATCCATAGGTAGTTCCCGTTGGAATCAAGCTTGGCAATAAAGATGCCCCCATATTTGCTGCTGGAAAGGGTGGTCGCACCAAAAGTGGCAGATCCTTTAAAAGACCCCGTCACATAGCAATTCCCGCTACTGTCGGTAGCGATATCCGATCCATGGTCATTATCTGCCCCGCCCGCTTGCTTTGCCCACAGCCAATCCGGTGCGGTTTGGCTGTAAACTGCAAAACAAAGAATTGCAAATGCGAAGGTAATATAAAGATGTTTCATGATGTTTACTCCTTTACTCTTTAGCTAATCGCTGTTACACATAAATTCGGTTTTGCTGAAGGGTATACCGAACCCGACTGAATTGATAATGATGTTTTCTATAATTTGGGGTTTGTCCTTTACGAGTTAGGCTCTCCCTGGACGTACTAACGATCTTTTTAGACATGAGTAACTCCTTTGTTATTAGAAAATGATGTATTTAAGGCTGACTAATCCCAGTTATCAACATTCTGAAGTCTTTTACATGAACCTCATTGTCTGCTTTAAACAAGACGTTCACTATTCAGATGAGCTTGTTGGCCCTTCGTTCTTCTGAACATTAAAGCGTGGAAATGTTGGATCTTTCTGTTTGTTGGTTTCATAAACATTGGCAGAATAGTCTCCTTTGTCAATAAGCATTGTGAAAGTAAGCTTACCATCCGCATCGCTGCCATAAGTTGCGCAATTCACTTTAATCTTAATTTCATTATCAGTTTTATTCAGGATGCTATAGCTGCCTTTGTAGTTGTACGTGTCACCGTCTGTGCTTTCTTGCGTAATCTCAATTTTATTGCGTTCCCTTAGCACAATCGTGTAATCAACTGCCGGTATTTTCATTGGGCTTCCGTTAAAGACAATATCATCACCGGATTTGTTTTTCAAATTGTATGAGGGCTGCCGTCCGGTATATGTTCCAATTATTAACTTTGCCACATTATCTACGATCTCAGCTTTGTTACCTGTTGTTTGTTTAGGGGTAATCGGTTGCACAGTTTGGTTTGCGCTGGCTGCTTTTTGTGTTTGGCTGTTTGTGTTCTCTGGCTTAATAAGAACAGTCTCGTTTGTTTCGCTTTGAGACGATTTCAAAGTATCGGTCATAGGCTTTGCTATTTCTTCTACATTAGCATTACTTTCATTATTAGGTTGCTTGTTACAACCAACCATAATAGTTAATAAACAAGTGGCTATAAGGGCGAACAGAGCTATAAAA
>JAQVMI010000284.1 GCA_028703735.1 Candidatus Cloacimonadota bacterium
TTCCCAAATTCTAACAGTATATAATACCCATCCCTTAACTTACCTTGCAGGATCAAATGTAGCTGCAAGGTAAGTGCAGGGTGCCTGGAAGCAGGCTGTTACAAAAGCGGAGAAAGCAACCAAACAGAACCGGGCAAATATTCCTCCCTGATGCAGGTTTTGGGGCTTCTACATCATTGGCAAAGGCATTAAAACTGGGAATCTTCTTGACACATTGCTTGGGTTTGGAAAACAATGCCAAATAAAGTAAGTAATGCCTCTACAAAATTGAAACAAACATAGGAGCTACCAATGAAATACTTCAGAAAGCTGATTGGGGAAAAGTGCTATTTATCACCGGTTTCCATGGATGATGTGGAAAAATATACAGAATGGCTAAATGACATGGAATTGGGTCAGTTCTTAACCCATTCCTCCTGGGTTTTGGATATGGATAAAGAGCGGGAAGCTTTGCGCCAATTAATGAATAATAGCTCTATCTTTGCCATAGTGGAGAAAGATACCAACAAGGTTATTGGAAATTGCGGATTACACGAAGCAAGCAATGTTCACCGTCATGCCGAATTGGGCATATTTATCGGCGAAAAAACGTTCTGGAACCAAGGAATTGGTTTGGAAGCTACTAACCTGCTGTTGGATTTTGCCTTCAATGTTCTAAACCTGCATAATGTTACTCTGGAAGTCTATTCATATAACAAACGTGCCATTAAATGCTACGAAAAAATCGGGTTCAAAAAAGTGGGACAACGCAGAGAATACATGTTCATGGCAGGAAAGTATCACGATATGCTAATCTATGATATGCTTGCCACAGAATTTACCAGCCCCTTTATTAAAAAGATGTTCAATTACAGCACAAGCGAAGAAGCTGGTCGCAGCAAGATAACCATAGTTTAAAGTTTTTCAGGCATAAAGCTAAAAATATGTTTCGTAAAATCTTAGGACAGGATCAGGCTGTATTACAGCTTCGTAAAGCCATAGAAAATGGGCGCATATCTCAAGCCTATCTGTTTCATGGTTCCGATGGGGTTGGGAAATTCATGAGTGCCCTGTATTTTGGGATGGCGATAAATTGCTATGCCTTACCCGAGCTACGTCCTTGCGGAGTTTGTGAATCTTGTCACAAATTCTTAAGCCTGGAACATCCGGATTTAATCTACATCTTCCCCACTCCCAATCTAAACCTATCCGTGGATGGCGAAATTAAAAATCCGGAAAGCCTGAAACAATACCAGGCATTCATCAAGAATAAGCTGGAACAACCATGGGCATACTTCTTTTTTAAGGAAAACACCGAAATTAGAAAAGAAAGCATAAGCTTGTTGATAAAAAGAATGGAACTTACCATTCATGAGGCTCGCTATCGGATAGCAATTATTGAAGATGCAGACCAAATGAATACAGCCACAGCCAATGCCTTTTTGAAAACCCTGGAAGAACCCCCTGCCAATACAGTAATAATCCTGATAACCGAAAGATTGCAGATGATTTTACCCACCATCCTATCGCGAACTCAGCCCTTATATTTTAAACCCTTATCCCAATCTGTAATAGATGGTATTCTGGTAAATCAATTTGAAGTTAGCCTTAGTACTGCCAGAACAGCCGCAAAGATAAGCGCAGGAAACTTAAAGACAGCCATAAGAATAGTTTCGGATACAAAATCCGTATCGCGTGAATGGGCGTTTGATATTGTGCATTTGGCTGCCGAAAACGATGATTTGGGCTATATTAGCCTCATGGATAAATATAAGGAATTCCAAAATAAAGATCAAGTGTTGGATATGCTGAAATACCTCCGCATAATAGCTGGTGATCTTGCATGCTTAAAGATTTCGCCAGATAGTGATATAACCAATGTGGATAAAACTGATAGTATGATTGCTTTGGCAAACAGATGTAAGGATTTGGATGCTAATCTGCACGATTTCCTGATTGTTTTGGAGGACTTGAACCGAAAAATTGAAGGCAATGTAAACCTAAACTTAATCTTGATAAATCTGTTTATCAAAACAAAGCATTTTTTAAGTGCACAAGCTTGTTAAAGCCATAGGTGTTAACTTGATAAAAATGCTTGATTCAATTAGCAAAATATGAGCCAAAGAAAATTAGCTAAAAACATTAGCATTATGTCCATCGCAATATTCATAAGCAGAATCTTAGGATTATTGCGTGACCAGGTGATGGCATACTTCTTTGGAGCCAGCTTCCTGAATGATGCATTCAATGTGGGCTATAACATTCCCAATTTACTGCGTCGTTTATTTGGAGAAGGTGCTCTATCAACCGCTTTTGTCCCTATCTACACAGAAATAGGAATTGTAAAAGGCAAAAAGCAACAAGTGGATTTTGCCCTGAACTTGCTTAGTATTCTTACACTCGTGTTGGGCATTTTAACCATTGGTGGAATTCTGTTTGCCCCCCTAATTGTAAAAGCACTATATCCAGGCTTGCCGGAAGCTACCAGCTTGGTGGCAATAAAGCTTACCCGCATAATATTCCCCTACCTGTTCTTTATTGGATTATCCTCTACATTCATAGCAATATTGAACTCACACGATTACTTTTTTATGACCGGTTTATCCTCTGCCTTGCTAAACATTGGCATGATTCTTACTATTATTATCCCCCACTACGTGTATGGTATAAATGGTGAAAAACTGATTATCTGGGCAGCTTGGGGTGTTTTGGTAGGAGGAGCTTTACAAACTGTAGTAAACCTTCCCTATCTTAGAAAAGTGGGATATCACTGGGCATTACACCTGAAGTTCGGTTCGCAGGCTTTAGCCCAATTGTGGAAACGCTTTGTGCCATCCATGATAGGGATTGGAATAAGGGAAATAAATCTGGTGGCAGATACCTTGATGGCATCATTTCTCCCTATTGGCTCTATTACAGCATTAGGTTTTGGAAACAGGCTTATGCAGCTACCCTTGGGGATATTCGCAATTTCTGCCGGAACCGCAGTTTTACCTCTCTATTCCAGGCATGTTAGCAATAAGGATTTTAACCAACTATCTGATAGCATGCGTTTTACAGCTTTAAGTCTGGTATATATCATGCTTCCGATTACAGTTCTAATTATCGCTCTGGGTAAAGATTTTGTGATAATTTTGTTCAAAAGTGGAGCATTTGACGCCAGAGCTGTTACCATGACGTCTCAAGCATTGTTGTTTTATTCGCTTGGATTGGTTTTTTACAGCTTGAATCAAACCGTTACACCTCTGTTTTATGCCAATAAAGATACCAAGACTCCAGTACGGATTGCTGCGTTTATGGTAGCTTTGAATATCTGCCTGAATTTAATCCTGATGCAATTTATGGCTCATAGGGGCTTAGCTCTTTCCACCTCGCTTACAGCTATGACCAATTATTTCGTGCTGCTATATTTCATCCACAAGAAACTACCTGGAATAAGCTTTAAAGGGATTTTGCTAAATGTTATAAAAACCCTGGGGATCTGCTTTGTGCTATATGTAGGAATTATGTATGGGGTAACATTATTCCACACCGAAGGCAGGATTCAATTGCTGATTAGAGATGGGATAATTGCCCTTGCTACTTTTGTACTATTTTATGGATTGGGAGTATTGGTAAAGCTGGACTATATGTCTTCAGTAGGCAGGAACTTGTGCAAACGCATACTAAAGAAATAGAAAAGAAAGCATCCTTCCTTCCAGAGCAACCTGGTATATATCTTTGGAAAGATGCCAGTGATGTTATAATATATGTGGGTAAGGCATTAAACTTA
>JAQVMI010000285.1 GCA_028703735.1 Candidatus Cloacimonadota bacterium
TGCATGTAGTGCTAAATGTATTATCCTTTGATGGTGATGCTGATGCTGCAACCCTTGGTGTGTTTGGAGCTTCATTGGCTTTATCTATATCGGATATACCCTTTCATGGACCAGTAGCTGGTGTAACCGTTGGTTACATCGATGGCGAATATGTGGTAAATCCCAAGTTCAACGAAATAGCCGAAAAATCCAAAATGAATCTCACGGTAGCCGCAGGACGTAAATCTATAGTTATGATCGAATCCTCTGCTCACGAACTAAGCGAAGAGATAATGTTGGACGGCGTTTTTACCGGACACGAAGAGATCAAGAAGCTTGTTGACCTGCAGGATGAGTTTATAACAGCTTGTGGCAAAGCAAAGGTCGATGTAGTTCTGCCTATAATGCCCAAAGAGATTATGGACAAAGTGGAAAACGCTTTTGGTGCCAAGATTGCAGCAGCAGCCATTATCCTTGGTAAACAGGAACGTCAGGACGCATTTGACGCAGCAGAAGCAGAAATGGTAGAGAAATTTACCGCCGAAAACGAAGAAGAATATACTACCTATCAGGGCAAATACGCAGAAGCATTTGAAGAACTGATTCGCCGCTATGTGCGTGATTCAATTCTTACAAAGCATCATCGCGTGGATGGACGTGGCTTGGATGATATCCGTGATATTACCTGCGAAATAGATATCCTTCCCCGTGTGCACGGTTCTGCCCTATTTACCCGTGGAGAAACGCAATCCCTTGGTACCATCACTCTTGCCGGTGGTAGCAGTGAACAGGTTATAGACGGCTTGGAAGATGAATATAAAAAGAGCTTCTATCTGCATTACAACTTCCCTCCCTTCAGTGTTGGTGAAGCAGGACGTATGGGTCCCACCGGACGTCGCGAATTGGGACATGGAAACCTTGCAGAGCGTGCTCTGAAAGCTGTGTTGCCGGATAAAGAACTTTTCCCCTACACAATCCGTATAGTGGCAGACACCCTGGAGAGCAATGGTTCCTCATCAATGGCTTCTATTTGCAGTGGTTGTCTGGCTATGATGGCTGGTGGCGTTCCTATTAAAGCTCCTGTAGCCGGTATTGCCAACGGTCTTATTATGGAAGGTGATAGATTTGTAGTCCTTACAGATATAATGGGACTGGAAGATCACCTGGGAGATATGGATTTCAAGTGCGCCGGAACACGTGATGGAATCACAGCCATGCAGATGGATATCAAGATTGAAGGCATCACCAAAGAAATCATGCGTGAAGCCCTGGAAAAAGCCCGTGTAGCCCGTAACCAGATTTTGGATATCATGGCAGATTGCCTTGCAGAGCCACGTGCTGATCTTGCAGCTCATGCTCCCAGAATAGAATCCTTCAAGGTTCCCATCGAAAAGATTGGCGAGATAATAGGGCCGGCTGGAAAGATGATTAAATCTATCATCGAAAGCTGCCAGGTGCAAATAGATATTCAGGATGATGGAACAGTCCGTATCCTCTCTCCCGATAAAATCTCCATTACCAAAGCACGGGACATTATCAAAGGTATTGCCATTGATCCCGAAGTTGGCGAGTTGTTCGAAGGTCCCGTTACCCGTATAGAGCCGTATGGAGTATTTGTTAAAATACTTGGGGGAGCTAAGGAAGGTATGGTGCACGTTTCTCAGATGCACACCAGCCGCATAAATCATCCCCTGGATATGGTTAAGATGGGCGATATAGTTCACGTGAAATCCCTGGGTATGGATAAAGGAAAACTTTCACTTTCTATGAAAGGTGTGGAAGGAAACCCGGAACCAGATCCAAACGCTCCCAAGGAACGCCCCGAAACATCTTTCCCTCCTCGTCGTGATGACCGTGGTGGAGATCGTGGACGTCGTGATGGTGGCAGAGATAGTGGCAGAGGCGATCGTTTCCGTCGCTAATAATATAACTTAGTTATGTGACAGGTGACAGGTTTCAGGTATCAGGATACGCTAACTCCTGATATCTGCAACGTGTCACCTGTTATACTATTTCCAGAATGATGTTACATATCGTACTTGCACACGCCTCGTGTGCAGATAGCTGAGACAGCTGTCAATACGAATATATGCTGTTACTATCTGGAGACCGTATTACTTGTTTCAAGGAGCAACAATGACCTATAAGATTGCAGACATAAACCTCTCAGATTGGGGACGCAAGGAAATTGAGCTTGCCGAAGTGGAAATGCCAGGGCTGATAGCCCTAAAAGACCGCTTAAGCCACACAAAACCTTTGAAAGGTGCAAGAGTAACCGGTAGCTTACACATGACAGTGCAAACGGCTGTACTAATAGAAACCTTGGTGGAATTGGGAGCAGAAGTTCGATGGGCAAGCTGCAATATATTCTCCACTCAGGATCATGCTGCTGCTGCTATCGCTGCGAAGGGAATCCCTGTTTTTGCCTGGAAGGGCGAAACCCTGCAAGATTATTGGTGGTGCACTTTGCAAGCTCTGAATTGGGATGAAGGGGTGCAGCTTATTGTGGATGATGGTGGTGACGCAACCTTGATGATTCACGAAGGTTACCGCTTGGAGAAGCAATATGAAGAATCTGGCAAGCTTCCGGAACCCGATCCTCATGCTTCGGAAGAAATGCGCATTGTACAGCAATTACTAATCTCAGGTTTAGAAGCAGATAGCCAAAAATGGCATAGGACTGTGAAAAGCATGCATGGCGTTAGCGAAGAAACCACAACCGGTGTTCATAGGCTTTATCAGATGTTTAGCGCAGGTGAATTGCTGTTTCCTGCCATAAATGTGAACGATAGCGTTACCAAATCCAAATTTGACAACCTATATGGCTGCCGCGAATCCTTAGCTGATGGCATCAAACGTGGAACGGATATCATGGTAGCAGGCAAAGTAGTGATGGTCTGCGGTTATGGTGATGTTGGCAAAGGCTGTGCTCAGTCCATGCGTGGGTTTGGAGCCAGGGTAATAGTAAGCGAAATTGATCCTATCTGTGCTTTACAGGCTGCAATGGAAGGCTACGAAGTAAACACCTTGGATAATGTTGTGGAGGAAGCAGATATATTTGTAACTGCCACAGGTAATTGTGATGTAATCCGCGTGGATCATATCCTGAAGATGAAAGCCAATGCCATTGTTTGCAATATTGGGCACTTTGATAACGAGATTCAGGTAAACAAACTCTACGAACTGGAGGGTGTGGAAAAGGTGAACATCAAACCCCAGGTGGATTTCATTAAGCTACCAAACGATAAAGCAATTATACTACTATCGGAAGGGCGTTTAGTGAATTTGGGTAATGCCACCGGGCATCCTTCTTTTGTGATGAGCTGCTCTTTCAGCAATCAGGTTTTGGCACAGATAGAATTGTGGACAAAAGACCTGGAAATAGGAGTTTACACACTTCCCAAGCATCTGGATGAAGATGTAGCAAGATTACATTTAACCAAGCTTGGGGTACAGTTAACTACTTTGTCCAAAAAACAAGCAGCCTACATAGGCGTTAGTATAGAAGGTCCTTACAAAAGCGAACATTACCGCTATTAACCACAGAATATGGCTACACATAAACCGGTACTAATAGAAGAACTATTTGGGGAATTGATTTTACCCCAAGGGGATTCACGCTGGATGGTGATACACACAAAGCCACGTTGTGAGAAGAAATTGGCAGAATATGCCAAGCAAAACAGTATCACATATTATCTGCCTCAATTCACTAAATCACGAATTTACCAGCGCAGAAAGGTGGATTTCGCCAGTGTTATGTTCCC
>JAQVMI010000286.1 GCA_028703735.1 Candidatus Cloacimonadota bacterium
ATACCGGCATTTTTTAGTATGGATAGATGCTTTGAAACCGTGGACATATCAGAACCAATAAGCTCTTGCAGCTCACATACACAATGCTCTTTTTCCTTCAATGCATCCAGGATAAACAAGCGTGTAGAGTGGCTCATCGCCTTCAATATCACAGCCATCTGCTTATATTTGCTATTAGTTATCATTGTTACCTCATTGTTTCTTCATGCGTATTTGGTCAATTTGCCAAGTAGCCAAGTACTGTCAAGAGGTTTCTGCCCTCACCCCTGTTTCTCACATTATAAACTGTGGTTTTTCTTATACGTCTCCCCAATTATCAGCACTTTTGTAGCCATTTTTACCTGTCCAAACAGCTTTTGCATATCCATATATTCCAAAGCAATACAACCAAGCGTCCAATTGCTGCCGGTAACATCACCATAGGAAATGGTACTATTGCTTAAAACGGTATGAATCCCAATTTCTCCTCCTAAGGCTGTATTCATGGTAGGTCTCTGATTGTTTGCCAACCTGCTGGTAATCTGATTATACTGCTTTTTGGTTATCAAGCCGCTTTTTAAACCTCTTTCAGCATCAAGTTTATTCGGATAGCTGATACCCATAAAATAGGCAAATTCAGAATGCCCACTCACCTTGCTATAGAGGTAAAATTCTCCCTCGGGAGTTCTGCCATCACCGCTTTGCAGTTTGGGATTAACTGCATCACTACCCAAGGCTATGGGAATGGGATATCCAGTTTGAAGTTGCCCTTTTTCATAGAAATACAGCTTCATGGCAGTTTTATCTATCACTATCAGTTTTTGGGGGTGCTTAGCTGCATAATCTGTGATAATTCTTTTTGAAACCTCATCAATATATGGGTAAAAAGCCATCTCATCCGCATTTGCAGGCAATACTGCGCTACTCTTTTTCTTCTGTGTTTGGCAATAAGCTTCTCCAAGAATCATTATCAATACAAAAACCCAAAGAAGCATCCGAAGCCTAAATAAATGCCCCATTGCCTTACTAAGCGAAAACATCCATATCTCCTTTACTATCATGATCTTGCTCCTTAAAGGCAATACTTTGTTAGCTTCATAATTAAGTCAACCAAAAACACACATAATGATGTAATTGCTTCAGCTTTTGCGGACTTGATCCGGAATCCACCTTAAATTATTGTAGCACAGAAACGATAGTTATTGGGTTATCTGATATTGTTTTCTGTTTTAGCAGGCAAATCGTAAATGCACATGCCTTGTGTGCAGACAGTCGAGGCGACTGTTATTACTAATCTATACCTTTTCAATTCGGAAATGGGATTACAATACATTGCTGCCTCCTTCTCCCCCACCATTTCCACCAGTATATCCCGACCCTCCTTCCAGTTACCCTGCACTATCAAAAGTAACTGCATGGTAAATGAAAGGTAACCTGATATATCCTGTTGTTTAGCTGATGGGAGCAGGGATTTATCATGTAAGTCTGCTATCGAATTCACCCTTGATAATCAACTTTTCACTTATCTCTTTGCGGTGAAATGGACTCCAGTCTATTACATTATTCTAATAACGGCGTTGTTTTCTTTTGGAAATAGAAACCAAAATCCTAAATTTCCTTATTTACTGCACAAAAAGGAATAAATATTGCATAACTTATGCATAGCAGTCCAGAGGAACAGCCAAAAAACCTAAAGATACAGTCCCCTTAGGCAAAAGGAGATTTTTTATGAAAAAAGCATTAACGCTATTACTCTTGGTGTACAGCCTTGGTTTATGGGCTTGGCACGCCAGCACACCCTTACGCACCTCCACAGTAATTGGTTGGATGGGCGAAAATATTCCCTTGCCAGAGGGAGGATCGGTAATCTTTTGGAGAGATACTATATTGGGGGATTACGATATTTATGCCCAACGTATCGGAGCAAATGGCGAACCAATGTGGGCAGAGCCTTGTGAGGTTGTAATAAAACCGGGTAATCAAACTGTGCATAAATGCATCCTTACCTCAGATGGGAATTATTTGGTAACCTGGCAGCAGGACGGTACCTGGGGACAATTGCTATCCCCTTCCGGGCAAAAGCTTTGGGCAAACGAGGGTGTATTACTTTGGGATGAATATTGTGCATTAACCAGCAATCCCGGGGGTGGAGCCTATCTTGTTTTTAGCCAAAATGGATTATTGAAGGCAAAATCCCTTAGCCATCTGGGCGTAAGTCTCTGGACTCCCGAAGTGCGAACCCTTGCCTTTTTTGAAGAAGATTATTGGGTAAAATCCCTCTTGCCGGATGGTAGTGGTGGTTTTGTAGTTCATCTGAATTCTAATAGTGAAAATGCTGAGGTTGATTCCAGCCGAATTATGCACTTTAATTCCAATGGTTTACAAGTAGGCGATGATATTTTGCCGTATCCCGCCCATTTTCCGCAGGTAGATTTCTCGCTGCTTGCCCTGCCAAATAGCGAATTCCTGGTTTACAGTGCAGTTTCGGATAACAACCTTGATCTTAGCCTCTGTCTGCAAAAATTTGATGTAAATGGCAACCCGCTTCTGCCACAACCCGTGTGTTACACAATTCCTATTGCCACAAGCTCCTTTAGTAGTAGTTTTCATAGCTTATCTATAAAAAGCTGCAATAATTCCAATTTCTTAGTTAGCTGGTATTATCAAGTAAGCCTTGGAAACTATCAATCCCGGCTGCTAAAGCTCGATTCTGCCTTGTCCAGTGTTTGGGATAGCAATGGTATTACGGTTACACCAGGGATACATTGCAGCGGCTTTAGTTTTTTCGAAGATGCCGATTCCGCAATTTATTGTAGTTGGAAAGAGATTAGACCGGACAATAACCACAGGCTTAGAGCACAAAAAGTGAGCAGCTCGGGTGTTTTGGAATGGAGCGAATATGGCGAAATCCTGGATGAAGGGATTCCTTGGTTTTCTGGTGCAATTCCTATCCAAGGCAATTCCTGCTCCACCTATGTTTGGTATGCAGATGAAGCCAGTGAACAACGCATAAAATACCAGAAACTTGATTCCACAGGTTCTGCCTTATTGCCCATCAATGGAGCAATTTTGCTTTCCCAATTGGGTGGTTACACCCGAAACCCGAAAACTGTGTTTCTGGGAGACCGCTATATATCTTTCTGGGAAGATTTCCGTCCCGAAAACTACGGCATTTATTATCAGATAAGCAATTCTGACATGCAGAACCTTCTGCCGGAAAATGGAACCCTTTTAATACCGGAAAGTGTTTCGCACCCCATCTTGTATGATGTAAGATTAATCGATAATAATCAGGTGGCAATTTTCTACTGTTTTTATACCAATAACAGCTACAGGCACTATATGCAAAAAATGGATGCCTTTGGAACATTGTTGCTTCCCGGCTTAGGGCAGTATTTTGCAGAATTGGTATCCTCAGCTCCAAAATACGATATAATAGGAACAGATATCTACACAGCCTGGGGCGTAGCGGGTGAAGGCTACAATCAATATCTGCTAAAGGCTCAACGCTATGTGGCTGGAATCCCTGTTTGGGAAACCGGAGGAAAGGTAATAGCCAGCAGTTATGGAGGTTTTTCTAATGTACAAATAAAAAACAGATATTTTGTTTGGGGAGTGTATAGCGGTAGCAATTGCACTACTTACGTAAAACGTGTGGATGAGGATGGTTATATTGCTCCAGGTTGGGGTAATAATCCTCTTCCCCTTATTGCTTCAGTTGATACCTATACAGAGTGTAAGAATATTGGGCTGGATGGAAATGA
>JAQVMI010000009.1:0-6940 GCA_028703735.1 Candidatus Cloacimonadota bacterium
ATCTCTCCAAGCATATATGGCATTATCTTCTGCTGAGATACTATAGGCAAGCATTGGAAGGGTTTGATCTGTATCCCAGGTGCATATTTCGTATCCACCAGCTTGTCCACCTACGGCATATGTTCCGTGTTGGTTCAGCCGTTGACCATAGATATCGTATCCGTTGTCTGCGTAATTCTCGGCTGTTTCATAAGCGATAATAACCCCTCCAAAACCATCGGATATTGCTTGAGGATTTAACTGGTACGAATCGTGAAGAGTGCTTACTTCCACATAAGAATTTACACCGCCACCAGCCCACTGCAAGATACCTGTGGTTTCTCCGGAAATTTTTTGGGCATAGATATTGCTGTCTGTGGCACTTAAATAGTGTTCCCATATAATTATAGCACTAAATTCACCACCTTGTACTATAACAGGATGAATTTGAGGCAAATCTAAGTTATTGATAGCAACACCGTTGGCAGTCCACTGAATTGTGCCATTTGCAACTCTTTGAGCAAACACATCCCAGCTTGGGTTAACATGATCTTCCCATACGATAATAGCACTGCCCACAGCATCATTGACCAGGCTGGGGTTAACTTGATTATTGTTTGCTATGCAAGCAGGAACTCCTCCATCAGCCCAAAGATTTATGTTGGTAGCACCAATTCTTTGGGCAAAGATGTCATAATCCGTGGCGATTGAGTATTGCTCGTAAGCAATAATTGCACCATGATCACCATCTGTGCAGATGGCAGGATTCACCTGATTCAGGCTTTCAGCCAGAAGCTGCATCCGTTTACCATTTGTATTTGTATCTAAAAGCCCTGTTGGGAGGATGTGCCTGGTATATATGTCATAATCTCCCCCCCGGTTATCAGACCAAGCTACGAAGGCACCACCGTTTTCATCTCTCGCCATTTTGGGGGGAGATTGTACGGAGGCGTCGTCACAAATAAGCAATCCTGTTACAGGCCAGCCATGTTGGATATCGCCATCCTCATTAATCCATTGGGCATAGATGTCATTATTGCCAGCTCTGTCATCCTGCCAGGTAATGATAGCACCGCCATCATTATCACTAACCATGGATATATTAATTTTGTTGCTGGTACCGCTGGCAACTATCTTGCCCGTTTCGTGGTCAATCCACTTCATGTGCCCTGTGTTGTCCACTCTTTGAGCATAAATATTGTAATTACCCGACCGTTCATCCTGCCAGGCTATTATTGCACTACCACTGTTTGCACTTACAACTACTTGATTAATTTGGTTGTTAACAGTTTTCACAACTGGTATGCAATCCAAGATATTCTGCGCCCAGATGATGTTCAGGCTGATTATCACCAATATGGTGAGGATTAGAATTTGCTTACGCATGTTTTGCTCCTTGTTTAATAAAATGATTTAGGGTATCACTACTATTTGCTGTTAGCATATATATAAAGCAGGACAAAAATGCCGCCTTAAAGCATGAAACAGCAAGTTTTATTAGCACATTCCTCAGCTTCATTTGGATTGATTCCTTGGGGGTTAAGGATTCAAACCGGTTAGTCATTAGTTTTGAACCTCAAATTCTATTCTGCGGTTCTTTGCACGTCCCTCAGAGGTTTCGTTAGATGCAATTGGCTCTGCTTCGCCCTTGCCAATTACATCTATGCGTGAAGAGCTTATTCCCTTCTCCACCAGCCAGTCTTTTACCGACTGAGCCCGTTTTAGTGATAAAGCCCGGTTGCCATCCTCACCACCTACACTATCGGTGTGGCCCGAGATTATCACATTTACATCTGGATTTGCTACTAATGAGGTATATACCCTGTTCAGAATGCTTTCTGATACTTGTTTGATAGTTGCCCTGCCTGTGTTGAACATAATGCCATCAAGCACTACTTTCTTGCCTTTTGTCATGTCTAAGAGGTCGTCTTTCGGATTCAGAGGGTTTTTACCTGCCACAATTTCTGCTCCGTCATTCATGCCACCACCATCGGTATCAATTTTTAGGGGGTCTGTTCGGTGGGTCATTAATTCGGCATAATCATCCAGTGAATCACCATCTGTATCTGCTTTGTTGGGATCGGTTTTGTACTGATTTATTTCCAGCCCATCGGTTAAACCATCTTTATCAGTATCTGGGAGAAGAGGATCTGTGTGATAGATCAATACTTCATCACCATCGGAAAGCCCATCACCATCGGTATCTTTCAGGTTGACGTTAGTTTGGTACTTTTGTTGTTCGTCCACATCATAAAGCCCGTCACCATCCGTATCTTTCAGGGATGTATCTGGATTTGGAGCTGGAACTACAATGGGTTCGGTTTTCTTTGGTTCTGCAAGGTTTATCATATCATCAGTTGGAACCAAGGGGTTTTTACCTGCCTTAATTTCTGTACCATCGTTCAAGCCACCACCATCGGTATCTATGTTTAGAGGATCAGTGAAATAGATGGAGACTTCTGCAAAGTCATTAAGCCCATCATTATCTGTATCTGCTTTATTGGGATCAGTTTTGTACTGATTCACCTCGATGCCATCTTTCAAGCCATCTTTATCGGTATCGGCAACCAATGGATTAGTTCTAAAGATTAATATTTCGTCACCATCGCTAATGCCGTCACCATCAGTGTCTTTTTTATTTACATCAGTACGGTATTTGCTAATCTCATCTCCATTACTAATGCCATCACCATCTGTGTCTTCTGTCAAGGGATCCACCACTGGCTTTTTTTCTACAATTATTACTACCTGTTTTGGTTCTTGAAGCTTATAGGGACGTGTAAGCACAATCCCGAACATTATATTGAAGTAACCATCTTGCTTCTGGTTGGTTAATCGGTTTAATTGATTATCGCCACGCTTTCTTCCATCCAACATATCAGATAATGATAGATTGTAGCCTCCACTCAATTCCAGCAAAACCCGTGAACTTAGCTTTGTTTGAATTCCCAAACCGGCTGGAATAATCGGCACAATGTCTGCTTGACCATCTTTTGTGTCTTTTGCTGCTCCAAATCCTGCATAGATAAATGGAGATAGTAATTTCATCTGGATTGGTCTAAACAGAAGCCTGACATCAGCACTTACAGATTTTGTGTTGTAAATATCTGCTGCTTTAAGCTGTGTATAGCCTACTCCAAATCTGGCAAGTATCTGGTTGGACATAGCCAGTTGTAGGTGCCCTCGTCCCATTGGAACCCATTCTTCTTCATTGGGAGCATTATCACCCTGGGCAACTCCACCTTCAAATCCATAGCCCCAAACAGAGCCTACATATTGTGCATTGGCTAAACTGTACACTAATAGCATTATAGCCAACACTATCAGGCTGATTCTTGTGTTCATTTTGAACTCCTTGTTAACATATGTTTATGCATCATTTGTACACAAACTCATTTGCTTATTTTTAGTCTTTTACCTAATATTAAGTAGCATAAATAGATACCAAGTAGCTAAGAGCGAGACTATCATAATAGTGTAACAATATACAATAGAACATAATACACATCTGCTGCAAATTAATACGCATGACAATACCATTTGATCAAAGCACATGACACTATCTAATGACAGTATAAGGTTGCATTTGCATAAAGCAAATCTTATTTTTATAAAACTGAGTTGAGAATTATGCTGTTGGCGGAATTGATATGTATGGCTTCCCTTCATTTCAGGTGAGTAGAGGTAATTATCTTTAAACGTTCCTACCGAGGTAAATATGCAAAACTGGGAATCTTGCCTGTTTTTATGGACTTGATCCGGCATCCATTACTTTTACTAACATCATAGTATTGCTGTAAAAAAAAAGTAGGGTAACAACATGCCATCATTGGAACATTTTTAAAAAATGGATTCCTGTCTTCTCAGGTATGACAAGCACAAGAAATAATCTACACACTCATAATGAAAAAGAGCCGAGAAAGGCTCTTCTTATCCGATTTACAGAGAGTAAAAATTTCCGTTATCACACCCAGAAAAGAATAGCGTTTGCCTTTGTTATCAGCAACCGCTATTCATGGCGCAATATCGTTATTATTTAAGGTTCTCTGATAGCTGTAACTTTGTAGAATTGTTTATCAATAATTTCGGCAGCAGGAATAATCCATCTCATTTCAAAGGTTGTTGTCCCCAGCAAAGTGGTATCTTCAAGGGCAAAAAGAGGATTAGGACAACTATAAATTTTGAAACCGGTTATAGTGCCTACTGGTGCGCGTCCCCATGTCAGTTGTAAATCTCCGTTTTCATTATCTATGGAAACCTGCAGATTGATAGGTGGAAGAGGTGCTCCCTCCACTACGGTGAAAGTATCTGTGTAATGCCCATAATAAGGCCAGGACGATTCAGAAACTTTAATTTTATATAGTGTATTGCTAAAGACGGTTGGAGCAGTCCACTGGTAACTGTTTTCTCCAGTCTGGCAAGGAATTGTAGCTATTGATAACCAGACGATGACTGGACCTGTGATTCTGGCATAGTAGAGCTTAACTGTTGTTCCAGATGGATGATTAGGATTGTCATAGTTCCAAGTGATTGTTTTAAGGGATCCTGATAGGATGCTTTCACCTCCTGTAGGTGAGGAAATTGTGATTGGGCTGGAAAGATTTACCACAACGGGAATGCTGAAGCTTAGCATATCAGGATCATCTGAGGTACCATTAATCACACCATAGTAAGTACCCTGATTGAATGTGTTGCTTGTTAAGAGAAGATATATCTCCTGGGCAGAACCACCAACTGCGATGGTGTTCGAGGTGGTTGCGGAATTATTCACCTTTAACCAAGATATGGAATCTGGAATACTAAGCGTGTAATTCAAGGGTAGATTGCCTGTGTTTGCGATAGTGAAAACCTCTTCCATTTCCAGGTACTGCATGCTGTTTAGTGTAATGGAGGTAACAGATGGCACCAGAGTTGGCTTTACACCCTGACCTGTTACCGATATTGTTTTGCTTGCCCCTTCGGCATTGTGAGTGATGGTTACACTTCCGTTATATGCTTGCATGGCAGTAGGAGCAAAGGTAAGGGTGAATGATCTGTTGCTACCTGCCGGAACTGTGTAAGCAAGCGTGTTTCTGAGCTGCTCTGCCAAATCTTTGCCAAGAATTACAGCAGCTTGTTTAGCTGTTGAAACCCCTCTGTTCGCAGCCACAGAAAAGCCCGTAGGTGTGGAAATATCTCCAGAAAGAACACCTGTTCCCGAATTGAATATGGTGAAAACGGCGGTGGAAGTGGAATTCACCAGCACCGATCCCATATTATAACTAAGCTGGCTTAAGCCTATAAGGGGACGAACAATAGAGAAATTATCGCTATTCACTTCGTAATAAAATGGCCAAACACTATCTATTATCTTAATTTTACAAAGGGTAGATGAAGCAAATGGAACCGTCCAAGTGTAACTGTTAATGCCAAATACAGTTGGCACAGTAGCTATATTAGTGAAGGTTGATCCATTAGTAGAATATCGTATCTGAACCGTGGGATTTGTTCCCCAATAGTTCCAGGTTATATTCTGTGCTGTTCCTGATTGCCACACAGTGGAAATTGCCGGTGCAGTAATTACAACAGAATTAGGGGAGGTTACATTCAAGGTAACAGGAATAGTCTTGAGATTGGTGCTTGAATTGGTGCTATTCACTAAAATGGCTGATGTATAGCTACCGCCTGCAAGTCCTGTAGTATTAATGTTCACAGTAAGGGTTTGGGCTGCCCCGCCAACTGCAATACTACCAGTATATGTTTGTGCACCATTTATCGAAAGCCAGCTTGCGGAAGGTAATTGCTTTGTAACTACCACTTTATCAAGGCACACGCCAGCACCACGGTAAGCATAGCCCTCGAAGGCAATGTAATAAGTAGAGCTAAGATTGGGCAAAACAAGAGTTTCCTTTTTCCAAGTAGCGATTTCGGCAGGATAAGTTTCCAGTAATGTCCACGTGCCACTGGAGGTTGTTCTGTAATAAACTTTTAGCCTATCATTGTATGGGGAATATGGAGGACTGGTGCCGTTCACGGTTACTTGTGTATGATAGAAGGTAAGCGTTGCTCTATCTGTATTTAGCAAATTCATAGATGGAGTGATAAGCTTGGTTTCCACTGCTGAATTATAAAACCACAATCGAGCATTATATTGCCCATCAAAAGCCACAGATGGATTATTGCTGCCGTTTCCTCCCACATCGAATACCCATTGTGTTGTACCTGTTACATGGGACTGAGTCCAACCTGCCGGAATAGATGTGGATGCAAAAGTCTCGTCAAGCACACTCTCTGTACTAACCTGCGTGGAGCAATTGTAATTCAACACCTGACTTCCGGGATTACTGATACTTAAACTCAGATTGGTGGTAAGATTCTGCCCCAGTGTTTGGCTTATTGTTAATGGCGAACAAGTAATTGTTAAGGGTGCAAGAGTTAGAACACTCATTGCAATATGCTCCATTCCGCTATAATAACCACCCCAGGTCATGGAATGCAAGCCATAATCCCATGTATTGTGGAGATATACGGTATTAGTAGTATCGTCATAACCCACACCCAACATCATGTGTCCATCAATATGGATAATAACCGGCACTCCAGAATCTATGTAAGTCTTGTAATTGGCAAAAGTAAATCCTGTAGTATTACCATTCCAGCCATAGATTCTTTGGTTGTAGTTACTGGTTACAGTGTAACCTCGGGACTCAAAGAACTGCCTTAGTCCACGCGTCATATCTTTCCGGCGAGGAGTATATGTCTCGCATTCCGAAAAGTCATAATTTGCAGTCCCGTTTATAGGAGCATAGAAACGAGAGATTCCATCTCTATTAGACCACCAGTCCTGGTTGGTGCCCATAAAGTCTGCTGTACAGTCAGCATAAAAGAAAGTTGGGTCTCCAGTTCCAAACGGATCGTTACCAAGGTCTCCTTCATGCTGATAGAACCTATTCACATGACCTGTGCCAGCCAAGCCGTCTAT
>JAQVMI010000009.1:6950-14931 GCA_028703735.1 Candidatus Cloacimonadota bacterium
CGTCTATACCGGTATGTGTAGCACTCAAGGGACATTCACCTCCCCCCCAAGCACTATTGGAAAGTGGCATCACTCCCCCGTTAGTAGATCCGGTGTAAATATTATTGTACCCATGCCTGTCCCAATAGGCTGCCATCATAGCAGCAGAGGTAGCGCCGCAACCATAGCTCCAGTCGTATGCTGGAATATCTGCTATCAGTACTGCACTTCTGGTAGGAGTAACTGATGGTCCGGGGTCTCTTTGCTCCACAGGTATATTGATATTCTCAAACTCACCCATTAAGATACCATCGTTGCTTAAAAAACTGCGAACGAGAGACTGTTGGGCAACAAGGGTGGCGAATATGCAGGAAAATATTAGGGCTGCTATCCATCGTAACATGTTATCTCCTAATTATGTTGTTTGTTTTGTTGCACTTCGTGTTCATGCATTATTTCTGCCATCACCATTGTGTGGTTTTCGGCTGAAAAAGTGCGCATAACATTGTTAAAACTGCCATCCATTTTGTGATTGGTAAATCCAAGTATTCCGCCCCCATCCTGATCACAGGTTGTGTAAATCTGGCTTATGGAGCATAATTCGAAATCTTTATTTTTTGCTTTCATGCTGTAATCTAAGTGTGATTTCTGTGCCAAACAGTGAAAAAAGTAGCGTAATTGTAATCACTTGTTATTGCATAACTTGTGGAATCAGTGAAAATAAACAATGCGGAAAATTTCAAAAAGCTATCTCCAGAGGCTGAATGTGAAATTTCACTTTGCTGTTTTTTCTCATTCTTTCGAAACTCCCTGAGAGTAGTTTGGCTTAAGAGTGATTCATTCAGTTCATTTTTCGGGTGTGTTGCTGCAGATTGAATTTTATTACTCTTCTGTGCAAGGTAGCTTCACTCATCCCAAGAAAGCGTGCTGCATCTTTTTGCTTGCCCTTAGCTTGGATAAGTGCCTTCAGAATTCGGCTTTCTTCGTTTACTTCCTGTTCTGGATGGCATGGTGAAGTAGAGAGAATAAATGGATTAATCCGGCATAATTCCACGGAGTTCCATTGCAGGGTATTACAGAGAATGAACATGCGTTCCACGATGTTCTTAAGCTCTCGCACGTTGCCTGGGAAGGAATAATTTACCAGCACATCCAGTAGCGATTTATCCAGATGTGGTTTAGCTTTCTTTAGCTCCTGAGAAAAGAGGTTTACAAAATGATGTAAAAGGAGTTCAATGTCCTCCTGCCTTTCCCTGAGGGGTGGAATGGTGATTTCAATGGTATTAAGGCGATGAAACAAATCCAGCCTGAACTTATTATGCGCAAGCTGCTCTCGCAAATCCTGATTTGTGGCACAGATTATCCTGCTATCAAAATTGATTTCTTTGCTGCTACCCAGAGGCATTACTTTTTTTGTCTCCAGCACTCTAAGAAGCTTGCTTTGCATTTCGTAGGGCATCTCGGCAATTTCATCCAAAAATAAAGTGCCTTTATCTGCCTGCAGGAAATACCCCTTTGTTTGTGCCTCAGCACCGGTAAAAGCTCCTCTGGAATGACCGAACAGCTCGCTTTCTATCAGGGAAGCACTTATGGTTGCCACGTTCACAGAAACGAAACTATTGTGCCTTCGGATGCTGTTTTTATGCACCAGTTGTGCAATCACTTCTTTTCCTGTACCAGATTCTCCCAAGATCAATACATTCACATTAGGATGCTGGGCTGCCCTCAAAGCAGAATCCAATACTTTGGTGCAAGCCTTACTATTACCGATAAAATCATACTTCTGCTCTGGTTTTCCTATCACAATATTGGGTGTTAAGGATTCCAGATTCAGGTCTTTGAGCGAAGGTTTGCCAGAATCCTCTTCAGTTTGCTTGCTAAGTATCTGAGCAATATAGTTATCGGTATCCTCATCCAGCTTAGAAAAAGCCATAAAGCTGTTTTTATATTCGCCCAGATTGTAATATAGTGTAGCCAGCGATCTGCTTGCCCTTAACAGGTGTGGGTACTGCTTATGTTTTTTGTAAAACTTAATTGAGCTTTTCAGTAAATCTTTGGCTTGTTCAAAATCTTCCATCGAAACTAAGATATTAGTTTTACTTTCTTCCATTTGCACTTTATCGTTTGCAAGGTTGCTTTTTACAGCAAGATCAATAGCTTTATCTATGTATTCCAAGGCTTTATGGTTATCTCCCAAGGAAGCATAACTCATGGAATAGTTATTGAACAGGTCTATTAGGAACATGGGTGACACGCCCCTGCATTCCTTTACAGCGGTATAGCACTCATCGAAGTATCCAATTGCTTTGGTGAATTCACCTTGCCATATCTTCAGATTTCCCTGATTCATAAGCATCAAACATATTTGCTGTAGTGCAGATAGCTCCTTGGCAATCCGAAGTCCATTTACTACCAGCTCTTCAGCTTTGGCAAAATCTCTTATCTGCATATAAAGTGATGCCAGATTGTTTGTTATGCTAAGCTGAAAACTCGGAAAGTTCAGTATCCGTGCATGCTCGAAAGCCTGTAACAATACTTTGATGGCTTTATCCACGCTATGCAGCTCCAGATTAAAGCGGGATATCTGCATAAAGGCTGTTATCGTGGTTAAAGAGGGTTCCACTCTCTTTATTAAATCCAGTATCCTTTTCTCCTCTTCTTTTGCCGCAGGATAAAGGGATTTGCCATATAAAAAGGTCATGTAAAAAGTGCTGGCATAGATTATCAGCTCAAAATCTGTAGATTCAATAGCGAATTCAATTGCCATTTCAAAGCACGGTCTGATGTTTAACTCTATATTCAAGGACTGGCTGCATAAGCCTTGCAACACATTCCCCTTCACCAAAATGTAATAATCACGATTACTAATTGCCATACTGAGGCATTCAAGAGTAATCAATTCGGATTCTTCAAACTGACGCATTGTGAATAACGACTTCGCCTCGAAGTATTTTAGCAAGTTTAAGTCTTCAGAGCTAAGCTGATCTATGGGGTAGTTCTTTAGCAAGTCCAAAGCTTTCGGGGGATTTTCCTCAGACAAAAGGTTGAAACTATTTATCAATTCTGCTCTATGTATCAGGCTCATCTTGTCTCCGCTAACATCTTATTTATGATATGGGTTGTGTGTTGCTGATAGGCTTTGCACAATAAACACAAAGCTACAATAATCGGATACAACACATACGTCATCCGTTAGTGGTGATACTAATTGGCAATCTGATATTAAGTCAAGAAAATTTGCTTTGGGGATAGTCTGCTAATGTATTATTATCCGCGGATTTGTCTGCCTTTGTTACGTTTGGTGGGGTTTTCTACTTCCACCAAAATGGGGATTCCCAAAACCTTATTACGCGGAATAGCTTTAAGTAATTGCTCTTCATATCTTGCATCAAGATCCACCAAGCAGTAATCCTTATAGATATCTATTTGCCCAATCTCGATACTGCGAGCCACTTTCAGCTTGTTTATATAGCGCATAAGTTCGCGCTTATTTAGTTGTTGGTTGGCACCAATGCTAAGCCTGAATGTTTTGAAGGTAAAGCTTTGTTTGCTTTCTCGTGTACGTTTCTCTTCCGGTTGATCCAGATCAAAATTATCTTTGTAATAGTTCAAAAAGCGGTTAAACTCCACCGATACAAAGCGTTGAATTAATTCCTCACGAGTCATCCAGCCAAGCTTCTTATAAACACTGGGAAGGAAGGATTCTATCTGCACGGAATCTATCTCTACTCTTTCCACGGTATCAATAAAGTTAAACAGTTGTTTTTCGCAAATATCTCTACCAGTTGGTACTTTGGCGAAGGTGATTTCTCTGCCTAAGCGGTTTTCAATAGCCTTTAAAGCTGCTATCTCCTTAGCATGAACTATAGTAATAGAAATGCCACTTTTCCCGGCTCTTCCGGTTCTGCCGGAGCGATGAATATAAATATCCGGCTCTAAAGGAGCATGGAAATTGATTATATGAGTAAGATCATCCACATCCAATCCACGTGCAGCCACGTCTGTAGCTACTAATAACCGAACGTATTTTGACCGGAAACGGCTCATCACAAGTTCACGCTGTCCCTGAGACAAATCACCATGCAATGCATCTGCATTATAGCCATCTTGTTGCAATTTATCAGCAATTTCCTGTGTTTCGTTACGAGTGCGACAGAAAATGATGCCATAAATCTTGGGGCTCATATCGGCGATTCGCTTTAAAGCTAAGTATTTATCTCTGGCAGAAACCCTGTAAAAGAAATGGCTGATGTTCTCTGCACCCTGTTTTTCGTTGCCGGTGGTGATGCGATGTGGATCTTTCATAAAGGTTTGCGCCAATTTAGCCACTTCTTTTGGCATGGTTGCAGAAAACAGCAGAGTCTGCTTCTCTTTGGGGGTATGGCTCATTATGCTGAACAAATCTTCCTTGAATCCCATGTTTAGCATTTCGTCGGCTTCATCCAGAACTAAGCAAGCGATATGATCCACTTTCAAAACTTCCTGACGAATCATATCAAATACTCTGCCGGGAGTTCCCACCACAATGTGTGCTCCAGATTTTAAAAGCTCTTTTTGCTTGTAAATAGGTGCTCCACCATATATTGCCACTGTTTTAATCCGAGGCATGTATTTGGCATAAACTTCAAAATCTCCGGCAATTTGCAAACATAATTCCCTTGTGGGGCATAAGATAAGGGTTTGCACAGCTTTTTTTTCTATATCAGTTAAGCTAAGCACGGGAAAACCAAATGCAGCAGTTTTCCCAGTTCCGGTTTGGGCGATAGTAATAAGATCTTTATCATTATCCAACAGCCAAGGAATAGTTAACTCCTGCACGCTGGTAGGTTTTACAAAGTTCAGGTCTGCTGCAGCTCTTTGCAGCGGTTCAGGTAGGGTGAGATCAGTGAATTTTAACACTAAGTGGTTCCTTTTTTATGAATTTGAGCGCATGGTATCTGAAGTGGTGATTCTGTAAAGGTTTTTAATTTAAGCAGCTATGTTTAGCAGTGTTTAGAACGTTTCCAGCATGCGCTACCATAGCATCGCGTGTCCATTACGAATGAAGCAAGTAAAGCAACAGGAATAACACTTATCTGCATCAGGGCTTTCTAATCTGTCGAAAAAGCCGGTTTGAAACCGGCGATATCTGAGACTGAAGTACAGATTGGGTTACAAACCCAATCGTACAACAGGATACAATCCTATGTTACGATTAGTGTTATTGTGGTTAAAAATCAGGGTCTCCCAATAGCGTAATAGCTAAAGCCCAGTTCTCTTAACTCGTTTGGATTGTATAGATTGCGTCCATCAAAAATTACTGCTTGCTTCATGATTTCTGCCATCCTGACGAAATCCGGATAGCGGAATTGGTGCCACTCAGTAATCAAAAGCAGGGCATCGCTATTTTCCAATGCTTGGTATTCACTATTGCACAAACACAGAGAGGAATTGTTTCCGAAAATCCGCTTCGCTTCATTTATAGCAACTGGATCATAAGCCCGAATGGTAGCTCCTGCTTCGATTAGTGCTTTGATAATAATAATTGATGGAGCTTCGCGCATATCATCTGTTTGGGGTTTGAAAGCCAAACCCCAAATGGCAAAACACTTCCCGGAAAGATCATTGCCAAAGTGCGATTTAACCTTTTGCACCAGCAGCATTTTCTGCGTTGCATTCACCTCTTCCACAGCTTTCAGAATATGTGAATCGAAGCCTTTTTGATTAGCCATGTGGATTAATGCTTTAATATCCTTAGGAAAACAGCTTCCACCATAGCCCACACCTGGATAGATAAATTTGTAACCGATTCTGGTGTCGCTGCCAATGCCGTTACGCACTTCCGAAACATCTGCTCCGTAAGCCTCGCATAGCTTGGATATTTCGTTTATAAAGGATATCTTCGTGGCAAGTAAAGCATTTGCTGCATACTTGCTCATTTCTGCCGATCGGATACCCATAATCAGAACCCTATCGTGAGTTCTGCAGAACGGTGCATAAAGGGTTTTCATGGTTTCGCCTGCCACAGAATTATCCGTACCGATTACTACTCTATCAGGATGCATAAAATCGTCTATGGCTGCACCTTCCTTCAAAAATTCCGGATTGGAAACAACATCAAAGTGATGACTTACTCCGCGTTTCGATAATACTTCAGCAATTGCTTTGTGCACAAGGTCTGCGGTTCCCACTGGGACAGTGGATTTATCCACAATAATCTTTGGAGAATTAATCCACTGGGCAATCTCTTTGGCAGCACCAAGCACATATTGCAAATCTGCCGAGCCATCCTCATCAGGAGGTGTTCCTACGGCAATAAAGATAATGCGTGATTCTTCCACGGCACTCTTCAAATCTGTAGTAAAACTAATTCTACCTGCTGCTTTGTTTCGGGTAATCATTTCCTGCAAGCCAGGCTCGTGAATGGGAACAAATCCCTCATTAAGGCTGGAAATCTTTGCAGCATCATTATCCACACAAATTACGCTACTACCCATTTCGGCGAAGCAAGCTCCGCTGGTTAAGCCCACATATCCGCTACCAATAACTGCGAGTTTCATCTTTGCTCCTTAAAATATGCTATTGCTTCTGAGATTCCTTCGGAAAGGCTGTAGGACGGTTCCCAACCAAGAACATTTTTTGCTTTAGAGGAATCCAGCAAGGAATTGTGGATATCTCCCTGCCGGGCTGTTCCAAAGGTGGGAATAATGCCTGTTTGCATCTGAGTTTCTATCTCTTTATACAAGTTTACGGTGCTTGTTTCTATGCCTGTGCCTATATTAAATGCCTCTCCAGAACCGGTTTTCAATACCAACAGATTTGCCTTAACTACGTCCCCCACAAATACATAATCACGTATCATGCCATCATCCTCTTGAGGATAGCGATATATCGTAGGAGTTTCGCCATTTAAAAGCTTTTCTATGAATAGGGACACAACACCTGCTTCACCATGCGAAACCTGACGCGGACCATACACGTTTGCATAGCGGAGTACCGTGTAATCCAGTGAATACTGGTGTTTGTAAAAATATAAATAGCTTTCTCCAACCATTTTGTTAATGGCATAAACAGATAGTGGCTTGGGGTTATAGTTTTCTGTAGTTGGGTATTCCTCTGCTTCCCCGTAAATTGCTCCACCGGAAGAGATAAAGATTATTTTGTTTACACTGTGGGTTACACAGTTTTGCAAAATGGTTATCAAGCCCTTCACATTAGTCTCTGCATCCAATAAAGGATTGGCAATTGATAATGGGACGCTGATCTGGGCTGCATGATGGCTTACAAGCTCGGGTTTTTCTGCTGCAAACACTTCTGCTATTGCTGGATCGCAGATATCCATCTGGTAAAATTTGGCTTTTGGGTTCAAGTTCTTTAGGTATCCGGTGGCTAAATTATCCACTATTACCACTTCATGACCCTCTTTAATGTAAGCATCAGCTACATGCGAGGCAATAAAACCTGCACCACCGGTGATTAATATCTTCATGATTCTGTCTCCACAATTACAAATTCCCCCAAAACCTTTACATCCTTGGGATCTATCTTTACCAATACCGCCTGATGCAGCATGTTTACTTGCAGATGCACTTCCGAAAGCTTACTGTGGCTCTCCACATAACCTTTCATACCCTTCAAAGGACCAGCCATAATAAGAACTTCCAAACCCTTCTCCAGCCAGAATCCTGGCTTCATGTCCGCTTTTTTAGCAGCTCCGCGATTCAGATTTTGCAGCTCTTCCAAAAGTTCTTGTTGAGCATTTACCTTGATGAACCCCACAGCATAACCAGAAATAGAAAGAGTTTGCTTTTGGAAGTGGTCAACTATTACAAACACATATCCTGGAAACATTACACTGGCAAATTCCACCTTTCTGCGCTGGTAAATTCGCGATTTGGTGAATTGAGGCAGATAATATGTGATACTGTTTTGCTTGGCATATTCTGCCAATTTCTTCTCACAACGTGGCTTTGTGTGTATCACCATCCAGCGTGAATCCCCTTGGGGTAAAATCAATTCCCCA